>JADFNE010000088.1 GCA_022563535.1 Myxococcales bacterium | reverse complement strand
TGCCTCGTCTGGGGCATGGTTTTGGTTCGTGGCGGGAAGGGGCCTGGACCCGCCGTAAAGGGCACTTAGCACGTCGGGGGTCGCCCGTCCCGGATGGGTAACGGAGGTCCTTGGGCCTGCAAGCGCCGGAAATCGTCCCGTTGAAATTCCGAACCTGTCCTGCCAATGTAGGCGTCGGCAGGCACTCGGTCAAGCGAGGGTCCGGCCCGAGTATCTGCGCGCCTGCTGGCTAGCGTGGCGCGCTTGCAAGGAGTGGAGATCGATGTCCCAAGTCCCCGATGTCCCAGATTCTGTTGAACCCGGAACCCCGGCGAGGGACAACGCGCGCGTGCTCGTCTTTTGTGCGTCGAGCAAGAGCGCGGATCCCATGTTCCGCGAGGCGGCTGCGAGATTGGGTCGCGTTCTCGCACGCTCGGGTCGCAGCGTAGTTTACGGAGGAGGAAGCGAGGGTTCGATGGGAGCATTGGCTAGCGCGGCGCTCGACGAGGGCGGAAAGGTGGTGGGCATTCAACCGCGCTTCATGGCCAAACTCGAGTGGACTCATCCAGGGCTCAGCGAACTGCATCTGGTCGAGACCATGGCCGAGCGCAAGAGCCTGATGTTGTCGTCCTGCGACGCGGTGGTGACACTTCCGGGAGGGTCGGGCACTCTCGAAGAAGTCTTTGACGCCATTACGGCCAAGCGCCTCGGTCTCTTCCTGGGACCGATCGTGTTCGTCAATCAAGCCGGCTTCTTCGATCCTTGTCTCGCGCAACTGGAGCGCTGCGTGGAGCGCGATTTCATGGATCGCCGACACACGAAGATGTGGTCGGTGGTAGACGATCCGGCGGAAGTTCTGTCCGCCTTCAAAGCTGCGCCGCCGTGGTCGAAGGACGCGGTTGCGTTTGCGGCAGTCTAGTCTCGAGCCTGGACGCGAGCGTATCCATTTGGTGGGAGTTAGTTTCCCATGATGTTCGACAGGGTCAAGGCTGCAATTCCATTTCCAGATCCGAGGACGGCAGACGAGGCCACCGGGCTCGTCGCGATCGGGGGCGATCTGTCCCCCGATAGACTTGTGTCCGCCTACGCGCACGGAATTTTTCCCTGGTACAGCGAAAATCCGATTCTCTGGTTTTCGCCGGACCCCCGCATGGTATTGCGACTGCCCGAGGTGGAGATCAACCGCACCTTGCGGAAGAACCTGCGAAGGCGCCGTTTCGAGGTTCGGCTAGACACCGCCTTTCATCAGGTGATTCGCGCTTGTGCCACGGCGCCGCGACCCGATCAGGACGGGACCTGGATTACAGACGACATGATCGAGGGTTACGAAGCGCTGCACGAACGGGGGTACGCCCATTGCGTCGAGGCGTGGTGTGAGGGGGAACTCGTTGGCGGGATGTATGGGGTTTCTCTGGGCGCAGCCTTCTTTGGCGAGTCGATGTATGCCAGCTCGAGTGAAGCCTCGAAGATCGCCTTCGTACATCTGGTAAGGCAGCTCGAACGTTGGAATTTTCAGTTTCTGGATTGTCAGGTCCACACTGAGCATTTGGGGCGCTTGGGTGCGACGGAGTGGCCGCGAGAAGAATTTCTTTGCGCTCTTGATCGGGCTTTGGAGTGTGAGACCCGGCGTGGCAAGTGGCAGTTCGATCGAGATTTTTCGGTTGAAGTTTAGGGGCTATTCGAAGACTACCGGGAGTTCGAGGTATGTGTCGTAGATGTAGTCGCGATGTTTTAGTAGGGAGGGGGTCAGGGCGCTGGTGATGGTTTCGTCGATTGTTCCGTAGGCTTGTCGCAGGTAGTCGGGCATTGCGCAGCGTTCGGGGGAGAGTGGCGCAACCATTGCGGCGAAGGCTGCCCAGTAGATGTCCAGGGCGGAGAGCCGGTCGCCGATCAGATATGGGCCGTTGCCGGCTTCGCTCTGCAGGCGCAGCCTCTCGCTCAACAGATTCAACACTTCTGCGACCTTGTCGGATGCGCGCTCAGCTGCTTCTTCTCGGTAGCCGTATTGGGCGGCCATCAATTGCACGGGTTTGAACCCGGGGTTCTCGCCCTGTTTGGCGAGGTCCATGATTGGCTTGAAGAGTGTAAGGCGACGACTCCAGGCATAGCCTTCTGTGCCGGCCAGTTCGTGGATCATGCCAAACATCAGTACGCGATCGTTCGGATCGTCGGGTATCAGCGACGGAGATGGGGCGCGGTTTTCGGCAAAGTGGATCAGGTCCAACCAGGCGTGCAGGGGCTTGTCGTCTTCGGCGATGATTTGGGGGGCGTTGCGGATCCCTGTCCAGGCGACGAGCTCGGGGTTGTCGCTGCCCGCTTCCTGGCGGACCGGGACAAATGCGATTTTCTTGACGTGGAGCAATCCCTTCGCGGCCTCGCCCCAGGGACCGGGGGCTCCCACGGTGAGGACGAGGCGAACCCCGTCCTGAGTCCTGGCCTCCGCAACACTCGCAAACGTGGGCATCTCGATTTGAACTCCCAATGCCAGGGACCAGCCCGGATTATTCATGACGGACCTTCATGAATAATCCGGGCTAGCGCCTGGGAAGATAGAGATCCGTGATGGTTCCCACGGCCATCTCAGCGGCCATCGCCGAGGTTTCCGAAAGGGTGGGATGCGGATGGACGCTGAGGGCGATGTCTTCGGCGTCGGCGCCGAGTTCGAGGGCCAGCACGAGTTCAGCGATCAGGTCGCCCGCGTGGGGGCCGACGATTCCGGCACCCAACAAGCGCCCGGTTTCGGGGTCGAGCAATAGCTTCGTCACCCCCTCACTGCGACCGATTCCCAGCGCGCGTCCACTCGCGGCCCAGGGAAAGCTGGCTTTGCGCACGTCGATATCTTGCCTTTTCGCTTCGAGTTCCGTCAGACCCATCCACGCCACTTCTGGATCCGTGTAGGCAACCGAGGGGATGGTGAGCGGTTCAAAGACCGTCTTCTTGCCGGCGATGACCTCGGCCGCGGTCTTGCCTTCGTGGGTGGCTTTGTGGGCGAGCATCGGTCCGCCGACCAGATCGCCGATCGCAAAAATGTGTGGGACGTTGGTACGCTGTTGGTTGTCGACGGCGATGAAGCCCCGCTCGTCGACCGTCACGCCGGCTTTGTCCGCGCTGATCTTTGTGCCGTTTGGCGTGCGCCCGACAGCGACCAACACCCGGTCGAAGACATCCTGCGCCGGAGCATCTTTGCCCTCCATGCCCACGTGGAGGCCATCACTTTTTGCCTCGATTGAACTGACCTTGGTGCCGATGAAGATGTTCTCGTAGCGACGGGTGATGATCTTTTGCAAGGGTTTCACGAGATCTGGATCCGTGCCGGTCATCAACTGGTCGAGCAGTTCGACGACCGTGATCTTGCTCCCCAGGGCGTGAAACACCGAAGCGAGTTCGAGACCGATGATGCCGCCACCGACGACGAGCAAACGCTCGGGAATCTCGTCCAGCATCAGCGCGTCCGTCGAATCCATCAGGCGCGAATCGTCGTTGGGAAAGCTCGGTATTTCGATTGCGCTCGAACCGGCTGCGATAATGGCGTGATGGAACGCGACGGTCTGGCGGCCGTCATTGCCCTCGACCGAGAGCAGGTGAGGGCCTTCAAAATTGCCCGTACCCTGAATCACCGTGACCTTGCGGCGTTTGGCCAGAGCCGTAAGTCCACCCGCGAGCTTGGCCACGACCGAATCCTTGAAGGCGCGGATCTTGACGAGATCCAGTTTCGGTTCGCCGAACTCGACTCCATGTGCAGCGAGGGTACTGACCTCGGTCAAAACGTCGGATAGATGGAGCAATGCCTTTGACGGAATGCATCCGACGTTGAGGCACACCCCCCCCAGAGTGTCGTAGCGTTCGACCAATACGACATTCATCCCCAGGTCCGCGGCCCGGAACGCGGCCGTATAGCCCCCGGGTCCTGCACCGAGCACAACGACGTCCGCCGCGAAGTCCGCGTCCGGAAGCGGTTCGTCCGGTACAGAAGGTGCGGCTTCGGTCTTGGCTTCGGTATTGACTTCGGGTTGCGCAGTCGGAGCCGGCTGCTGTTCTTCTGCCGACACGGCCGCGCTGGCGGGTGGCTCTGTTGTCGTCGAGTCTTCTGCGATCTCGAGGCGCACGATCAGATCGCCCTCGGACACCTGGCTCCCCATCTCGACGCAAATTTCCGTGATGGTTCCCGCGTGGGTCGACGGAATTTCCATCGTGGCTTTGTCGCTCTCGAGGGTGATGAGCGATTGCTCGACCGAGACCGCATCCCCGGGCGCGATCAAAATCTCGATCACCTCGACCGCATCGAATTCGCCGATATCGGGAACGCGGATTTCCAGCGTGCTCATAGAATGAGATTCCGAATATCGTTGAGCACCGTCTTCAAGCGCGTTGTAAACCGCACGGCGTCTGCGCCGTCGATCACCCGATGGTCGTAGGAAAGACACAGGGGAACGATCAGCCGCGGTACGAAGCTTTCAGTTGCTTCATCCCAAATGGGCTTGCGGCTCGCACGCGCAATGCCGAGGATCGCCACCTCGGGCGCATTGACGATCGGCGTGAAGGCCGTTCCCCCGATGCCGCCGAGACTCGAGATCGAGAAAGTCCCGCCCTGGAGATCGTCGGGCCGCAGCTTGCGATCCCGGGCCTTCTGGCTCACCACCGCGAGGGCTTCGGCGATCTCGAACAACCCCTTCTTGTCGACGTCTCGAATCACCGGGACCACGAGTCCGCGGTCCGTGTCTACGGCGACGCCGATGTGGATGTACTTCTTCACGATCAACGACTCACCGTCGCGCGCAAGCGACGAGTTGGCGTTCGGAAAATCTTGCAGTGTCACCGCAGTCGCCTTGAGGAAGAAAGCCAGCGGCGTGAGGGAGACACCCCGCTCCTTGGCCTCGGACTTCTTGGCTTTGCGAAATTCTTCGAGCTCGGTGATATCGGCTTCATCAAATTGAGTGACGTGGGGCACCGTGAGCCAGGCCCGGTGCAGATTGCGTGCGGAGATCCTGCGCAGTTTGTTGAGCGGCTCGTGTTCGATCTCGCCCCAGCGTGTGAAATCGATCTCGGGCATCTCGGGAACCGCAAAGCCGCTGGCTGCGCCGGGCGTCACACCCTTGGCCAATGCACCTTTGACGTAGCCCTCGAGGTCCAGCTTCGTGATGCGACCCTTGCTGCCAGTCCCCGTAACCCGCGAGAGTTCGACGCCCAATTCCCTTGCCATGCGTCTGACGCTGGGCGTGGCGTGAGCCCGCAGTGCGCTCGGTGCGGGACGGCTGTCGAGTGGCGGAGCCTGGCTGAGCATCTGCGCCGGCCCGGCTTCTGCGACCGCCGGGGTCGGGGCAACGGTGGGTTGGGGTGCTTCGAGACTGGGTGCTTCGACTTCCGCCGCTTCACCCGAGACTTCGAGAATCACAATCGTCGAACCCTCTGCCACCTGGTCCCCGAGTGAGACCGAGACTTGTTTCACCACTCCGGCGAACGGCGCGGGGATCTCCATCGTCGCCTTGTCGCTTTCGAGAGTGATGAGCGACTGCTCGACGGCGACTTCATCCCCGGGTTTCACCAGGATTTCGATCACTTCGACGGCATCGAACTCGCCAATATCGGGGACTTTGACCGCGAGCTCCGTTGCCACGCTCTATACCTTCGCCGGGTTGGGTTTATTGGGGTCGATGCCGTACTTCTTGATCGCCTGGCTTACCTGCTCGTTTTGGATCTGGCCTTCTTCTGCAAGGGACTTGAGCGCCGCGATCGCGACATAGCGACTGTCGACTTCGAAGAACTCTCGCAGTTTGGACCGTGTGTCGCTGCGCCCGTAGCCGTCGGTCCCGAGCACCCGGTAGTTTCGCGGCACGAAGCCGCGCACTTGATCCACGTAGGTGCGAATGTAGTCACTGGCCGCAATGACCGGACCGGAATACGGGGCGAGGTTCTGGGTGATGATCGGAACTCTCGGCGTTTCGTCCGGGTGGAGCAGGTTCCAGCGATCGACTTCCGCACCATTGCGCGCGAGTTCGTTGAAGCTCGTGACACTCCAGATGTCGGACTCGACCCCCCAGTCCTCTTTGAGCAGCTTGCTCGCCGCAATGACCTCACGAAGGATCGCACCGCTGCCCAGCAGCTGCACCCGGAGTTCACCGGCGCCGCCTTCTTCGAACAGGTACATCCCTTGGATGATTCCCTCGCGAATTCCATTGGGCCGCCCTTTAGGCATAGGCGGATGGGTGTAGTTCTCGTTCATCACGCTGATGTAATAGAAGACGCTCTCGCGCTCCTGGAACATGCGGATCAGGCCTTCGTGGATGATCACCGCGAGTTCATAGTTGAAGGTCGGATCGTAGGCGCGGCAGTTGGGGATCGTCGAGGCGAGCACCAGGCTGTGTCCATCTTGATGTTGCAAGCCTTCGCCCGCCAAGGTCGTGCGCCCCGCAGTGCCTCCCAGCAAAAAGCCCCGGGCCTGGCTGTCCCCGGCGGCCCAGGCGAGATCGCCAATGCGCTGGAAGCCGAACATCGAATAGAAGATGTAGAAGGGGATCATGGAAACGTCGTGATTCGCGTAGGCGGTCGCGGCCGCGATCCAGGAGGAAAAGGCTCCGGCTTCCGTGATGCCTTCTTGCAGGATCTGTCCGGCGGAGTCTTCCTTGTACCACATCACCTGATCGGCATCGACGGGATCGTAGAGCTGGCCCTTTACGGAGTAGATGCCCAGGGTGCGGAACAGTCCTTCCATGCCGAAGGTTCGCGCCTCGTCGGGCACGATGGGAACGATTCGCCACTTGAGTTCTTCGTCTCGAGTCAGTGCTGTCAGCATGCGGACAAAAGCCATCGTGGTCGAAATCTCGCGCTTGCCCGTTCCTTCGGTTTGATTGGCGAAGATCTCGAAGTCGGGAATCTTCAGTGGCGCAATATCGCCGCTCCGCACCGGCAAGAAGCCTCCCAAAGCTTCCCGACACTCGCGCAGGTACTGCATTTCGGCGCTGTTGTGGTCGGGCTTGTAGAAGGGCGGATTGTCGAGTTGATCGTCGGGGATCGGAATGCGGTAGCGGTCTCGAAATGCTCGCAGGGCATCGCGGCCGGGTTTCTTGAGCGAGTGGGCGATGTTCACACTCTCGCCCCCCTTGCCGAGGCCATAGCCCTTGACGGTCTTTGCCAGGATCACCGTCGGTTGCCCGGTATGCTGCATCGCCTGGGCGTAGGCGGCGTACACCTTGGCCGGGTCATGACCACCGCGTTGCAGCGCCCAGATATCGTCGTCGGTCATGTCGGCGACCATTTCGGCGGTTTCGGGATACTTGCCAAAGAAGTGCTCGCGCACATAAGCGCCGCCCTTGGCCTTGTAGTTCTGGTAGTCGCCGTCAACCGCCTCTTCCATGCGCTTGAGCAACATGCCTTTTTTGTCTTTGGCGAGCAGGCGGTCCCAACCTTCGCCCCAGATTACCTTGATGACATTCCAGCCCGCTCCGCGGAAGTCGCCTTCGAGTTCCTGGATGATCTTTGCATTGCCCCGTACCGGACCGTCGAGGCGTTGAAGATTGCAATTGATCACAAAGATGAGGTTGTCGAGTTCTTCGCGCGATGCCAAGGAGATGGCGCCCCGGGATTCGGGCTCGTCCATCTCGCCATCACCCAGGAAAGCCCAGACCTTTCGTTCGGTGGCGTCGATGATGCTGCGCTGATGCAGATGCTTCATGAAGCGCGCCTGATAAATCGCCATCAGAGAGCAAAGGCCCATCGACACTGTGGGAAAACTCCAAAAATCGCGCATCAACCATGGATGCGGATAGGAAGAGAGCCCACCGCCGTCGACCTCCTGGCGGAATTTTCGCAGCTGATCTTCGCTGAGCCGACCCTCGAGAAACGCGCGGGCGTAGATCCCCGGAGCGCTGTGGCCCTGGAAGTAGATGAGGTCGCCGCCGTGATCCTCGGTCGGGGCGTGAAAGAAATGGTTGAACCCGACCTCGTAGAGCGTCGCGCACGAGGCATAGCTCGAAATGTGTCCGCCCAGCTCGCTGCTGATGGTGTTGGCGTTGTAAACCATCGCGAGTGCGTTCCAGCGGTTAATTGAGCGAATGCGGTGTTCGAGTCCCGGCTCGCCGGGGGAGCGCTCTTCGTCACTCTTGCGAATGGTGTTCAGGTAGGCGGTGGTGGCCTTGTAGGGAAGATGCGCCCCCGAGCGTCGCATTTCTGCAACGAGACGTTCGATCAGGTAGTGCGCGCGTTCGATGCCTTCCTTTTCGAGCACCGAATGCAGTGAATCCAACCAGTCGCGCGTTTCCTCTGGATCGACATCGTGATCTTGGGTCATGCATTGACCTCTGTGCAAGACATGATTTTTCGGTCCGGCGAGACCTGACATCCCCGCTGCCAGACGGGGGAAATATGATGCCACATTTCGAGCGGGTCGGGACTTCTCGGCAATGCCACTCTTTCAAGATCGACCACTAGCGGCCTGTTAGTTCAAGAACGGGTCCACGGTTGGGTCAATGTCCGATGAGAGTATCTCGACGGGGTCGCAGCCGAATCCGTCGGCGACCAGGCATAGCGTCGCGTAAGGAACAGATTCGTTGCGTTCTTCAATTCCCTTCAGCAAGTTGGGCGTAATCGACTGCCGAACTCCGGTCGCTCGCTCGCTAGCATTGGCGATCGCATCGACCATTTCCCGCGCTGACCAGCCGCGATCGTGGCGCATTCGTCTCACGGTCAAGCCGTCGGGTCGCACGGATTCGTTCTCATCGAGCATCATCAGCGGTCTTTCCGGCGCGCGAGTTCGTCAAGGGCTCGATCATAGTCTTCGGGGGTATCGATATCGAACGCGCCGAGTGGAAAGTCTACGAGGGCGACCCGCTCTAGATTTTCGATCAGCAGCGCTTTGGCGCCGCGGTCCCCGGTCAGGGATGCGAGCCGTTCGAACGCACTGCGGGAAAAAAACGCGGGGGGGCCTACGGTGTCTCGATAGCGGCACGCCGCCAGCTCGGTTCCGTCCGCGATGCGGCGTTCGAGCAAGCTGTCGAGCAGCTCCGGTGTGACGAAGGGCTGGTCACACGGGAGGATCATCACTCCACCCAGGCGTTGACTCAATTGACCCACGGCGACCGCGATGGTCGAGCCCATCCCCGCCCGCCATTGTTCGTGGCGAATCACTTGAACGCCCGAGTCTCGAATCGCATTCTCAACCGCTTCCTCGTCTGCGCCGACCGCCACCCAGACCTCGTCGCAGGTCGAGGCGAGGGCGACCTCGATGCAGTGTCCCAGCAGCGTTGTGTCGCCCCACGGCAACAAGGCCTTGGGGGTTCCCATTCGCGTGGACCCTCCAGCCGCCAGGATGAGTGCCGCCACGGGACCCGAAGATTCGTGTACGCTGGCTGTGCCGGGGGCTTTGGATAGGGTCGACATGGTCAACGCCTAGCTTGGCACACGCTGCGGGGTTCGACCCGGCGCGCGGAGGAATACAAAGTATGGAGCGACTTTCGCGGGTTGCCGAAGCGAGCGGACGCCTGCTGAAGGCGGACCGGCTCGGCGGCGACGGTGCTGCCCTGGCGGATGGATTCTTGTTGACCTTCGACGTCGGCCGCCTGCTGCTGAAAGTCGACCCCGCTGCGGGGATGGTTAGGTCGGAGACCATCGAGGGGGCCGACGAGATTCCGTCTGGCGTCGTGGATGCGTCCGAAGACGAGCCCTGGTGGCGCCTGGTCGGTTCTCCCCTTGCGCGGGTCTGGGCTGGAGACGTGGGAGCACAGGGAATGCGGCTGCAGTTCCGCACCGACGACGAGAATCCGCGCTTCATTACGCTGCAACCTTCGGGCAGCGAAGTGCAGGTGATCCTCGATCCAGTCGCGGGGAGTTGAAGATGGGACAAGCAAACGATCTCGCGATGCTGGACGCCACCGCTCAAGCGCAGCTCGTCAAAAGCGGCGAACTGACGCCGGTGGAGTTGGTGGAAGCCGCCTGCGAACGGCTCGAACGCATCAATCCCAAACTCAACGCCGTGATTCACCTGGCACTCGACCGCGCGCGCGACGCGGCTGCGTCCTCGGAACTTCCCGACGGTCCCTTCCGCGGGGTTCCCTTCTTGCTGAAGGACATCGGTGGTGATCAAAAGGGCCAGCCCTATTGCGCGGGAATGCGCTTTTTGAAAGATGCCAAGTGGACCGCGCCCGAGGACAGCTTCTTTACTCAGCGCATTGATGCTGCGGGACTAGTGGCCTTGGGAAGGACGGCTACCTCTGAACTCGCGGTGCTTCCCACCGGAGAAACCCAGGCCTTCGGTGCGGTACGCAATCCCTGGAATCTCGCTCACACCACCGGAGGTTCGAGCGGTGGAACCGCTGCGGCGGTGGCGGCGGGGATCGTCCCGATGGCGCACGGCAGTGACGGCGGCGGGTCGATCCGCATTCCCGCGAGCATGTGCGGCATTGTCGGGCTCAAGCCGAGTCGCGGGCGCTGTTCCTTTGGTCCGGGTGCCGGCGAACGTTGGAGCGGTCTGTCGGGCGAGTTTGCGCTCACGCGATCGGTGCGCGACTGCGCAGCCTTGCTCGACGCGGTGGCGGGACCCGCACCCGGTGACCCCTACAGGGCGGCGCTACCCGAACGATCCTTTGCCGAACAGTCCGCCCGCCCTCCGGAACGCCTGCGCATCGGATTCATGCGCGACACCCCGCGCGACATTCCGATCCACCCCGCTTGTGTCCGCGCCGTAGAAAAGACCGCCAAGCTGCTCGAGGAGTTGGGACACGACGTCGAACTCGCACACCCACCCGCCCTCGAAGAAGGTGAAATGGTGGGGCACTACGTAAAGATTGTCGCAACCAGTGTCGCCCAGGCGCTCGTTTTGTGGGGGCAAGCGGTGGGGAGGGAAGTCACCGAGGACAGTGTCGAACCCCTGACCTGGATGCTCGCCCAACAGGGCAAGGCACTCTCGGCTCAAGATTTTCTTGCAACGATCGAATACACGCACGCCTTCGGCCGGCGACTGTCGACTTGGTGGGAAAGCGGTTACGACCTTCTCTTGACCCCGGGCACCGCCCAACCAGCTCCACCCATAGGAACACTGGTCTCGACAGTCGAAGAACCCCTGAAGGCCTACTTCCTGGCCGCCCCGTACGGAATCTTCACCCTTCCCCACAACCTCTCAGGCCAACCGGGAATCTCGCTCCCACTCCACGTATCAGAAGAGGGCCTGCCCATCGGTTCCCAGCTAGTCGCCCAGGTGGGACAGGAAGGTCTACTCCTGAGTTGCGCCGCCCAACTGGAAGCCGCCACCCCCTGGCAAAGCAACACCCCACCAATCTTCGGCTAATTCCATCCAGTCATGCCCAACAACAAGTCCGTGAGAATAGTAAAATCAAGCCGCGCATTTTAAGAAATTTCCGATGACCGGTCTCATGCCAAACCTGAAGTGAGAGAGCCACCCCTGTCTTCGGGATCGAGTCGGCGAAGCTGTGCGGGGTCGAGCCGCGCGCGTATCTACGGAAGGCCACCCTGCGGGCCGTCCGGAACCCGGGCACGATCACCCTCGCGCGCGACCTCAAGTCCCCGGAAGCCTGAGAAAAATCACCCTATCCGCACCACGGTTAAGTGTGGAGCTAGCCGCCGCGACTTTCCCAACCTTTCATTTAAAAGGTTGCGTAGCCCTATTTTTCTGCCCCTATGAGCTTGAATGTCGCGATGAAGTCACCGTTGGTGAGGAACGTGGATAAATCGAATCCGGTGGCCTCGCCGCGTACGTTGCGGAACTCACCAGTACCCCCGGTAACGGCGCGAGGGCCCTCATCCTCGACACCTTGAACCTGGATCTTCCCACGGCCAAAAAGATGGTACTCCTGGGACACAACAGTTGCAGCTTGGTCCGGGCCAATAGCCCATCCCCAGCAGTGGAACGTGCCTATAGCAGTGCAATCGTCAAGAAGGTCCAGCTCTTCGCAGATATCGCCGCTGACGTAGAACGCTGCCCCTCCCGCGAAACCGTCGTCGGTCTGATCGAAAGTGGTGAAACCATCCGTGTCCACACGTAGTACCAGTTCACCGTCACCTTTTCGCCCGCCCGCCTCCGCAACTGCGAAGCCTCCGAGCAAGACAAAACCGACCATGAAAGCAAACAGTCTTTTAGCCATGGTATCTCTCCTTGTTTAAAGAGTGGTTAGTACACTCATGTTTTACATCTCATTCTGATTCCTCCGGTTCACCCTGTCTCATCACGATGACAGGATGTCCGGCTGGATCTGTATTTTCACAGCCCCGAACCACGGCTGGCGACTCGCGCTCTCAGTCTGTGGTGGGCTGTGGCGGAAACTGAGCGCCGCTGACCGGTCTACGCCCATGAGACCGCCTCGCCGGGTCGTGCCCATGCCACACGGCTGACCAACAGGAGATCGGCCAGCCAGGCCAGGCTCGTTGCGATGATCTGAACTTTATTCCTCATTTTTGCGGTCGCCGCCCTCGCGGTTCTCATGGCCCATCGAGCCATTTCCGCGTCTCTCCTTCCATACCAGCGGACTGCCCTCGAAGCTCGATGGGAGCTCGACCATTTCTCGACCATTTCTCGACCGCGTCACTTTCGACAGGCAGTTGTGTTGTGGCATAATCTCCCGCGGGGGAAGAGAAGGGGTCTCTATGCCAATGCGTTTCGTCTTTGGAGGCTACGAGTTAGAGCCTGAAGCGCGGACCCTCCAGCACCAGGGCCGGCGGATCCCAGTTGAGCCGAAGATCTTCGACGTCCTCACCTACCTGATCGAACATCGCGAGCGCTTCGTCTCACCCGACGAGCTGCTCGACGCCTTCTGGTCGGGCGCCCACGTGACCCCAGCGGCGGTCTCCCGGACGGTGCAGAAAGCCCGCCAGGCGGTGGGGGACGACGGCGAGCACCA
The DNA here is from genome assembly GCA_022563535.1 of Myxococcales bacterium. Lineage (NCBI taxonomy): Bacteria > Pseudomonadati > Myxococcota > Myxococcia > Myxococcales > Myxococcales bacterium. Next base: position 161 of record JADFNE010000088.1, on the reverse strand, counting down.
GACGGTGCTGCGTACCGAATACGGGCACGGCTTTCGGTTCGTCGCGGAGGTCTCCGTCGCCTCGGAGGCGGCCCCCCAGGCGCCCATCGGCTTCCGCACCCGTCGGATCGCTGCAACCGGGGTCGCGGCGCTGCTGCTCGTGGCCGTTGTCGCCTGGTTCC
>JADFNE010000087.1 GCA_022563535.1 Myxococcales bacterium | reverse complement strand
ACTCTTGACGGGATTCCCTTTCAGGGATGCGACGAGATCACGACCGTGCCGGCCCGTGGAATTCGGCCCGACTAACGGCGACTGCGCCGGCTCCCGGCCAATCCAGTCAACCCAAGCAGAACCAGCAGGCCCGTGCTCGGCTCGGGCACCATTGTGAATTCCCATGAGCCCGTTCTGGCGATTCCGAAGCCGGAGTCAGAACTGATCGCCGCGAGTGCGAATTCTCGACTCACGGGCTGCTGCCGTCGAGGAGTGAATAGTTGAGTGAAGATGCATTGCCCGACATCACATCGGACACCTGATTCGACGTCTGGCCTGTGCCGTCGCCGCCACCGGAGCCACAGCAACAATGGAAAGCACGCAGATCGAGATTTCCGCACCCGCTACTGGCTGGGATGCGCCTCATCGGCAAGGCTGAGAGGGTGGATCTACGTTCTGGGCCGAGCCTATCCCCCCAACTTCGCGAGTTGGAATGGGGCGGATGATGTTGGATTCACTGAGTGAGTCCACGCCCTCCACTGCGGCGGCGGCGCGGTGGCGCGTCTGCTGCGACATCGATCCCGGCCTTGGTCCGATATTGCACGGTCTTGAACGACTTGGCGGAATACTTCGAGACCATGTACCGGGCTTTTTTCAACTCGCTCGGGGTCATCTCCGCAACAATCACGCGAAGAATCGAATTCGCCTCTGGATTCCCTTGCTTGGCCGCGAGCTTGGTCCACATGTATCCGTCGATCAGGTTCTTCGGCACTCCGATTCCGTGAAAGCTCGCCACGCCAAGTGCCGCCTGCCCCAATGGGTCACCACTCTTGGCAGCCTTCCGATACAAGTCTGTGGCCATCGCCGTGTCCTGCTCGACTCCTTTACCCACTGCGTAGAGCGCACCTAGCTGTGCTTGACCTGCGGGCAACCCTGCATCTGCGGCCTTGCGATACAGCGCGGCCGCTTTCGCCAGGTCTCTGTCCACTCCATCTCCAAACTCATAGAGTCGACCGAGATCGAGTTGGGCGTCGGGGATCCCTGCATCTGCCGCAGTGCGCAACCAAACGCTAGCGGCCTGCGAATCGCGCTCGCCTTCGATTTCCCCTGACAGCATCAGGACTGCGAGATAGTAGTCGCAACGCGGGTCGCCCTTACTTGCGCCCTCGGTCAGGAACTCGATCGCGGCCTCGTACTGGTTGTCCTCGACACTACTCGAGGCGAGAGAGATGTAATCCGTTGCGCAGGCCGACCCGAAAACCAGGAAGAAGCCCGCGACGATGATGGAGATTGCTTGAATCGCCATGAACGCGCCCTCCTCTTACCAAGATGGTTCGGGCGAGGGAGCAGCAGGAAATATGGGGTCTACGAGCAACAACGCAGCTACCCGAGTACACAAAACATAGTGCCTTTGGGCTGGGTCGGACAACGTAAATGTTCGTAGATGTTGGGTGTTCAACAAGCCTCAACAATACAAGGCCTCGATTGAACGAAAACGCGACATTTGCGGCGAGCCACTAGCGACTCGCGCGACGTCGAAGCCAGGCCGCCGCTGGAAACGGGAGAAGTATCGCCGCGAGGACCGCCAGGACGAGCGGGATTCCGTGGGGCGGGAACTGATCGTAGGCAATGCCGCCGAGTTGCGGCCCGACCATCGTCCCCACCCCAAAGAAGAAGCCAAACACCGCACTCGCGGCGGCCAGATCCGCGCCTTTGAATTGCTCCCCGATGATGACGAGCCCGATGGTGTAGACACCGGCCAAGAAGGCGCCGATGACGAGCATGTAGACCATGTTCCACCCCTGAAGCGAGATTGCGAATGGCATCGCCAGGGACGTCACGACGATGAAAAAGGTGCAAATCGTGGCGAGCAACATGCGGTCCATGTGATCGGCGAGCCAGCCGATCGGGATCTGGCCGACGATCCCTCCGATGCCGTAGAACGTAATGAGGTAGAGAGCGCCCGCTTCGCTCAGCCCAACGTCCTTGCCGTAGAGCGGAAGAAAGGAAATCAGCATTCCATCGGCGGCCGCGAACAACGCGCACAACAACATGGCCACGGGGGCGAGCCGGAAGTATCTGTGCAGAGGCCCCATGCGCTCGCCGTCTAGACGCGGCGATTTATTGAGAACTGTGAGCACCGGCAACGCGGATAGCAGCATGATGGCACCCGAAACGATGAACGGAGTGAGTCCACGCGTGCCCGTCACTGAAAGCACCGCGGGTCCGAGGGCGAAGCCCGCTGATATGGCCATGCCGTAGAGCGCGACGATCCGCCCGCGCATGGAGTCTTCAGTGATCTGGTTGATCCATGTTTCGCCGCACACCCACAATACAGCCGCTGCAGCACCCATGATGAAACGCAGCACGTACCACGCAAGGATGCTCGGAAAGACTGCGAGCAGGAGAAAGGCGACGAGGGAAACCAGAATCCCGCCGAGCATGAGGACCGCGGGACCCATCTTGCTCATGTAGCGCGGAACGAACGGAGAGATCAGAAGAATCGCCCCGGACTGAACCGCCGTCTGGGATCCGATGAGGGTGCCGCCTGCGCCGCGGTCCGCCAGGATGAGAGAAAGCAGCGGCACACTCAACCCGTAAATGAGCGCGGTTGCCGCCATGGATGCGGTCACGGCGATGAGGTTTTGGCGCCGATCGGTCGGGGACAGGAGCGCTTCGTCCAACGGAAATTCCTCGTGCGCGCTGCGCAGCCAATAGCTTCGACTTGGGGGGCAGTACATCTAGCAGTTATCGGGGGCAGATTGCGAGGAACATTCGATCCGGCGTCGATCTGTATCTACTATTCTCGCTTCCACACTCTTTCCGTTTCGGTGTATTCACCGAAATTTCGACCGAGGAGGTTTTGCGATGATTACGGGTAGATGTGAGTGCGGCGCGGTGCGGTACGAGGTCGGAGGCGAGATCCACGAATATTGTCACTGCCATTGTTCAATCTGCAGGCGGCTCCACGGGGCTGCATTCGCGAGTTGGGGAGAAGTCTCCCGCGATCAATTCAAATATCTTTCGGGTGAGGATCATCTGAAGATCTATTCGTATTCAGACAGATCAGACAGCATCTTCTGTGGAAATTGCGGATCGTCGATCCTCGTGGACTTCAAGACGACGGTCGACATGCTCTACATCACTCTGGGCACTGTCGACGGCGATGTAAAGCTCCCGCCGGGCTTACATCAATTCGCAGGTTCGAAAGCTCCCTGGTACGAAATCACTGATGATCTGCCTCAGCATGAGGGCTGGCCTTCCGAATAGCAAACCTCATGCCTTGATCCGCTTCATCTGGGGATCGTATTGGGTCCGGACCGATGCGTTCGCAGCGAAACGTTTGCCATCGATTTCGATCTCCCATTTCCCGGATTCGATGTAGCTCTTCTTCACGGGCTCTTCGGCCTCGATCATGCCGAGGCCGATCGCCGCCCCGAGCGTGTGCCCATAGCCGCCCACGCGGATGTATCCCACCCGCTTTTCGTTGCGCCAGATCACTTCCATGTGGAAGAGCTGAGGCTCGGGGTCGACCAACTGAAACAGCAACAGGCGGCGCTTTCCCACCCCCGCTTCTTTTTGCTTTGCGAGAACATCCCGTCCGATGAAACCACCCGGCTTGTCGAGCTTCACCGCAAAGCCCAGGCCGACATCCATGGGTGTATCCATGTTGTCGATGTCGTGTCCATAATCCCGGTAGGCCTTTTCGAGCCGCAAACTCGTCAGCGCTTGAAGACCCGCGTGGCGAAGTCCGAACTCGGCGCCCACCTCGACGATGCGGTCGTAGACCGCCACGGCGTATTCGGTCGGGATGTAGAGTTCCCATCCCAGCTCGCCCAGGTAGGTGATGCGAATCGCATAGACCCGCGCATAATCGATTTCGATCTCCTTTGCGTGGAGGTAGGGGAAATCCTCATTCGCCATTGAATCGGGGGTGAGCTTTGCGAGCAGCGCCCGGGACTTGGGCCCCTGAATGGTGAGCATCGCGCTCCCCGAAGTCACGTCGGTAATGCTGACGTGGGCCTCGGGATCGAAGTGACGCCGCATCCAGGTCTCGACATGGCGATGCATGGTGTCGGAGCAGACGACCATGAACTCGTTCTCGCGCATGCGCGTAACGGTCAGATCCGCTTCGATCCCGCCGCGTTCATTCGTCCACTGGGTATAGACGATGCGGCCCGGCGGGACATCGATGTCGTTGCAAGAGATGTGATTGAGTTCCCGAAGCGCATCCCTCCCCTGCACGAAGAACTTCGACATGAATGACATCTCCATCAAGATGACATCCTCGCGGCAAGCCCGGTGCTCCTCGGCCGCGTAGTCCTGAAAACTGGGCCGACCCCAACCGTATTCCTCGACTTCGGCGGCAACGCCTTCGGGCGCGTACCAATCGGGGATCTCCCAACCTGCCGACGGCACGCAGAAGGCGCCGGCGGCTCCGAGTCTTTCGTGCAGCACATGACACTTGGCGTTGCGCGCGCTGTCGGCGGGCTTGCCGGGAAAGTGGATCTTGTACATCTCGCCCACGATTTCGACGGTGCGATCTCTGCGGAAGGCGCGGTTCGACTGGAAACGTTGGAAGCGATCGATGTTGAGTTCGCAGACGTCCATGTCGGGCAGACCGTCCACGATCCAATTCGCGACCAGTCGCCCGATGCCACCCCCGGTGAGGATGCCGAGAGAATTGAGACCTGCCGCCACGAAGAAATTGCGCAGCTCCGGCGCCTCACCCACGATCGGTGAAAGATCGGGAGAGAAACTCTCGGGACCGCAGAAGAAGTCGCGCAGTTTGGCGTCCTGGTAAGCGGGAATCCGCTCGAGCGCGTTTTGCAAATAGGGCATCATGCGATCCATGTCGGGCTCGAGCACCTTGAATTCACACGGCTTGGGAATTCCGTCCAGCGCCCAGGGCGCGGACACCGTTTCGAAGATCCCGACCATGAGCCCCGAACCCTCTTCGCGGAAATACCCGTAAACCGAAGGATCTTCCAGAACCGGCCAACTGCGATCGACTTCTACGCCGTCCAGCAGCACGTAATAGTGCTCGGCCGACTGCAGCGGCACGTTGACCCCCGCCATCTCGCCGATCTCACGCCCCCACATCCCCGCGCAGTTGACGACGTATTCGGAAACAATGGGACCTCGATCCGTCAGCACCCCGGTCACGCTGCCGTTTTCCTGGGTGATGCCCGTAACCTCGACGTCTTCGATGATCGTTACGCCCGCGGCCTTGGCGCCCTTGGCCAGCGAGATGGTCACATCGACGGGATTCGCACGCCCATCACCCTCTGTCAGAAAGCCGGCCAGCACATCGTCGGTTTTGGCCAGGGGCCACATCTCTTTGACCTCTGCGGGAGAGAGTTCTTTTGAGGCGATGCCCATATATCTGTTGAAGGAGGCCTTTCGACGCAGATCCGTCAACACATCTTCGTTGGCGGCGATCTGCAACAGGCCGATCGGGTTGAAGCCCGTTGCGTACCCCGTCTCTGCCTCCAGGCGGGAGTAGAGATCGAGAGTGTATTTGGCGAGTTCAACCGAGGTCTCGGAAGTAAAGCCGGACGTCACCACCAACCCCGCGGCATGCCAGGTGCTGCCCGACGTCAGCTTGTGCTTTTCGAGCAAGACCACGTCGGTCCAGCCGCGCTTCGCCAGGTGATAGGCGACATTACAACCGATCACGCCGCCGCCGATGATCGTCACTCTCGCATGAGTGGGAAGATCCGCACTCCCTTGATCAGCATTTCCCGCATTCGCTCCACTAGCCATAACGATTTCCATCCTGTTGTCCAACTTCAGATCATGTCAAATTGTTTGCGCAGCAATCACGCGAAGCGCGACCCAAGTCGCAACCCTCTAGCGAAAACTCACCGCAGAGGGGCCTTGAGTTCTGCGACGAACTTGGCCACCGAATCCACCGCCCCATCCCGACTGCTGGCGGCTTCAATGAGATTGATCACGGCGCTCCCGACGACGACGCCGTCCGCATAGCCCGCGACCTCCGCAGCCTGTTCCGGGGTCGAGATGCCAAACCCCACGCAGACCGGGATGCTTCCCGATTGTTGCGCCGCTCGGACTCCGTCTTCGACACCGGCCGCGATCTCGCTGCGCGCACCGGTGACCCCGGTGAGCGAGACGTAGTAGAGAAAACCCCGGCTGCGGTCGGCAAGCATCGCCAGGCGCTCGGGAGTCGTGGTCGGCGCCGCGAGCAAGATGCCATCGATGCCCACGTCGTTGCAGCGACCGTAGAGATCCGCCCCTTCCTCGGGAGGAAGATCCGGAACGATGATCCCGTCGACCCCCACCTCTCCCGCGAGCTTTGGGAACCGTTCGTCTCCCATCGCGAAAATGGGATTCGCATAGCCCATCAGAACCAGGGGGATCTCGAGGTTTGGGCGCAGTCGCGAAACCAGTTCCAAAATTGCATTCAGACTGGTGCCACTCGCCAGGGCGCGTTCACTCGAACGTTGGATCGTCGGCCCCTCGGCGATCGGATCCGAGAAAGGCACGCCGAGTTCGATCAAGTCTGCCCCGGCTTCCGCCATTGACAGCACCAGCGCATAGCTGGTCTCGATGTCGGGATCTCCGATCGTGATGAAGGGGATCAGCGCGGTCTCGCCTCGCTCGGCGAGTTGGGCAAAGCGTTCTCGGATACGTCCCATTATTGAATCTTCGCCTTGCCCGCGAGCGCAATATCGCGGACCTCGCTTACGTCTTTGTCACCACGTCCCGAGAGATTGATGATCAAGATCTCGTCTCGTCCCATCTGCGGCGCGACTTTGCGCGCGTGGGCGATCGCGTGAGCGGATTCGAGAGCGGGAATGATTCCCTCGCAGCGCGAGAGATAGCCAAACGCTTCGAGGGCTTCGTCGTCGTTGGCCACTTCGTAGGTCGCGCGACCCTTGTCGCGCAAAAATGCGTGTTCCGGGCCCACCCCGGGATAGTCGAGACCCGCCGACACCGAGTGAGCGGGGAAAATCTGCCCGTCGTCGTCGGTGAGGACATAGGTCTTTTTGCCGTGAAAAATCGCCACCTGGCCGGCCGTCAGCGTGGCACCGTGGCGCCCAGTCTCGATGCCCTCACCCCCGGGTTCGACCCCGATCAAGCGCACGCTGTCGTCTTCGATGAACGGATGAAAGATCCCCATGGCGTTCGACCCCCCGCCCACGCACGCCATCACTACATCGGGCAAACGCCCCTCGGCTTTCAGGATTTGTGCCCGGGCTTCGAGTCCGATCACGCGTTGAAAATTTCGCACCAGCAACGGATAGGGATGCGGACCCATCACCGATCCAATGCAGTAATAGGTATTGCGAATGTTCGTCACCCAGTCGCGCATCGCCTCGTTGATCGCGTCCTTGAGGGTCATCGAGCCAGCCGTCACCGAGTGAACCTTGGCGCCCAGGAGTTCCATGCGAAACACGTTGAGGGCCTGGCGTCGAACGTCCTCGGCCCCCATGTAGACCTCGCACTCGAGGCCCAGCAGCGCACAGGCCGTGGCCGTCGCGGTACCGTGTTGGCCCGCACCTGTTTCGGCGATCACCCGGGGCTTGCCCATGTATTTGGCGAGCAGCACCTGGCCCAGCACGTTGTTGATTTTGTGGGCTCCGGTGTGGGCAAGATCCTCGCGCTTCAGATAAATCTTGGCGCCACCCAGATCTTCGGTCATGCGCGCGGCAAAGGTCAACGGCGTCGGACGTCCCGCGTAGTGGGTCAGCAGATCGTCGAGTTGTTTGCTGTATTCGGGACTTTGACTGATGCGCGGATAGGCTTCGGTGAGCTCATCGAGCGCTGCGACCAGGGTCTCGGGCACGTAGCGGCCCCCGAATTCACCAAAGAATCCGTTCTCATCCGGCTCACTGATCACTCGGGAGATCCTCTACCTGGTCCTCTTCCTCCGCCGCTCGCACCGCGGCGATGAACGCCTCGATCAGCGCTGGATCCTTGCGGCCATCCACCTCGACTCCGGTCGCGACATCTACGCCCCAGGGCATGAAGCCCCCGATGTCTCTCAGCGCCTGGCCGACGTTGTCGGGGGTCAGCCCGCCGGCGAGAATCACGTCATAACCCAGGGAGATGATCTCCGAGGCCTCGCTCCAATCCCACACCTTGCCCTTGCCACCCCCTTCGCTCGGATGGTCGAGCAGGAGCAGAGTGCCGGGGTAGGTTTCTGCGGCTGAAACATCTGCCCCGCGGATCGCCTTGATCACCGGCAGATCGACACTTTCGACCTCTTCCTCGGTCTCGTCGCCGTGGAATTGAACCCGATCGAACTCAGCCCTTCGCAATACGTGTTCAATTTCATCCCAAGTCGCGTCTCGAAACAGCGCGACTCTTTCGACCGACATACCTGCGACCGCTTCACAGATGGACTCCGCGATGTGAATATCTACACATCGGTGCGAACCCTGTACGAAGTTGACTCCGATCAGATCCGCACCGGCATTGACCGCCGCCAGTGCATCTTCTGGATCAGTCACGCCACAGATCTTGATGCGAACGTTCCCGCTCACTGCGAGTTTCCTCCATTGTTTCGTAATACGTAGATTGAATTGCGCTTGTCTTGATCTTGCTTGTCGTCTCGGCTCTTTAGGTGTCGACGAATCATTTTGCTTTCCCCGTCCGCAACTCGTGCAGGGCCGATCCGAGATCGGGCTGACGCATGAGAGACTCGCCCACGAGGAAGGCGCGCGCACCTGCCTGTTGCAAGCGATCGATGTCTGCGCGAGTGCGAATTCCGCTCTCCGACACCAGAACGACACTGCCCTCCCCGACTGGGTCACCTCGCTCGGCAAGGCATCCCGCCAAGCGCTCCGTCACGGCGAGGTCCGTGGTAAACGTCGCGAGATCGCGGTTGTTGACGCCGATCAAATCGGCCTCGATCGCCACGGCCCGGTCGAGTTCCGCTTCGTCGTGGATCTCGACCAGCACATCGAGCGTCAGGGCTCGGGCTTGTTCAGCCAAATCGCTCATCAACTCTCCGGTAAGCGCCGAGACAATCAACAATATGGCGTCGGCACCCGCCGCGCGTGATTCATCCACCTGATAGGCGTCAATGATGAAATCCTTGCGCAGCAAAGGCAGTGAGACTTCACTGCGAATCTTTGCGAGAAAATCGAGGTGTCCACCAAAATAGTGCTCGTCGGTCAGCACCGAGAGTGCGCTGGCGCCATTCGCAGCGTATTCGCGAGCGCAGGCGACCGGTTCGAAGCCGGGCCGGATTTCGCCCGCACTCGGCGAGCGGTGCTTCACCTCGGCAATCACCGCTGGGACTTCGGCCTGAATCAATGCGTTGCGAAAACCGCGCGTCGAATCCGTTGTGTCCTCCGCGCGTCGACGCATTTCCGCCGCGGAGACCCGTCCCTTGGCCGACTCCACTTCCACGCCTTTGCGCGCGAGAATCTCCGTCAAGATCGTCATGCCGGGACACCTTCGGTGTTCTCATGGACGGCGTCGTTCGTCGCGCGAATCAACGCGGCAAGCTTTTGCTGGGCCTCACCCGAATCGATGCTCGCGCGCGCCCGATCGATCCCCCCTGCGAGATCCGAGCTTGCTCCAGCGACCCAGATGGCAGCTCCGGCATTGATCGCGACAACATCCCGCTGCGCACCCGCCTCTCCCGCCAACACATTGCGCAGGATCTCGGCGTTCTCCTCCGGACTCCCACCCTGAAGATCGCTCGCTGCGGCGATGGCGATACCGAAGTCGGTCGGGAGAATTTCGAATGAATCCAGCTCGCCCTGGGTGGCAAAGCATGCGCGGGTCGGACCCGTAGTGGTGATCTCGTCGAGGCCGTCACTACCGTGAACGACCAGCGCGCGCTCGGCACCGAGATCCGCAAGCGCCTGGGCAAGCGGCGCAACCAACCCGGCCGAATACACCCCGACGACCTGATGCCGAACTCCTGCAGGATTGAGCAGCGGGCCCAGGCAGTTCATCAACGTACGAACGCCCAGTTGTTGACGCACCGGACCCACATGGCGGTAGGCGGGATGCGCCGTGCGCGCAAAGAAGGTGGCGATTCCGATCTCAGCGAGAATCTTGCCGCAAGTTTCGATCGAGAGATCGATTCTCACCCCCAACGCCTCGAGAACGTCGAAGCTTCCGCTGCGACTCGTGGCTGCGCGGTTGCCGTGCTTGGCCACGGGCACCCCCGCGCCAGCGACGACGAAGGCGGCGGCCGTCGAAATATTGAAAGTATCGAGACCACTGCCCCCGGTTCCGCACACGTCGATGGTGTTGGCGACCGCAGTCGTTGCGGTGCTCGCCCGAGCGCGCAGGGCGCGCGCCGCAGCCACAATTTCTGCAACGGTCTCGCCCTTGGCCCGCAGCGCCACCAACAATCCGGCAATCTGCGCCGGCTCGGCCCGGCCGTCCATGATCTCTCCAAAGGCGCTTTCGAGCAGATCGGATCCGACTTCCCGGCCTTCGAGAGCCACGTCTATCGCCTCACGTATGGCTTCACGATTCTTCATTGGGACTCAGCCTGCTCGGAAGCTGATGTCGCCGAGCGGCATTGGTCGAGAAAGTTGGTGAGCAGCGCTTTCCCTTCCAGGGTAAGGATGGATTCGGGATGGAACTGCACCCCTTCGACCGGCTTTGAGGTGTGGCGCACGCCCATGATCTCACCATCTTGCGTGCGAGCCGTAATCTCGAAGACCGCGGGCAGGCTCGCTTCTTCGATCACCAGGGAGTGATACCGGGTCGCGTCAAATGGCTGGGGCAATCCTGCAAACACGCCCCTGCATTGATGTTCGATCTGCGAAGTCTTGCCGTGCATGATCGTCCTGGCACGAACGGTCTTGCCTCCGTACGCCTCGCCGATCGATTGATGCCCCAGGCAGACCCCGAGCACGGGGATCCCCGCATCGCCGAATCGCTGAACGGCTTCGATCGAGATGCCCGCGTTTTTGGGCACACCCGGCCCCGGAGAGATCACCAGACCCTGGGGCGCCGAGTCCAGCAAGCTCGACACCGAAGCGCTGTCGTTGCGCTGCACGTCGACTTCGGCGCCCAGTTCGCCCAGGTACTGAACCAGGTTGTAGGTAAAGGAATCGTAGTTATCGATGATCAAAATTCGCATGCTGTTCAATCCGAAGCGAGAGCCACCGGCTCTCTCAATCGTATCCCTCCCGGGCGAGATCGATCGCGGTAATCAACGCCTGCGCCTTGTTGTCACATTCTTTGTATTCGAGCGCCGGTATCGAATCTGCCACCACTCCCGCTCCGGCCTGTAGCGTGATGCGGCCATCCTTTACGACCAGGGTGCGGATGGTGATCGCCATGTCCATGTTGCCCGAGTAGTCGATGTACCCGACACAGCCTCCGTAGGGACCGCGCTGAACGTTTTCGAGTTCGTCGATGATCTCCATCGCCCTCACCTTGGGTGCACCCGAAAGCGTGCCGGCCGGAAACGTCGCCCGCAGCAGGTCGAGCCAATCGAGTCCACGGCGCAGCTGCGCCTGAACATTGGAGACGATGTGCATGACGTGGCTATAGCGCTCGATCCCGGCGTATTGATTTACCTCGACCGACCCGATCTCGGCCACACGACCGGCGTCGTTGCGCCCCAGATCGACCAGCATCACGTGTTCGGCGATTTCCTTGGGATCACTTCGCAGTTCGGCTTCCATCTCCAGATCGTGGGCGGCGTCCCGCCCGCGACGGCGAGTCCCCGCGATCGGACGCACGTCGATGCGTCGACCCTCGAGGCGCACCAGGATCTCGGGCGAAGATCCCACCAACACCATGCCCTCTTGACGCACGAAGTAGAGATACGGGCTCGGGTTGATGAGCCGCAGCTGTCGATAGATTTCAAACGCCTCTACCTGAAGCGGCATCTCGAGGGTCAGGGACAGCACCACCTGGAAAATGTCCCCGGCCAGGATGTATTCCTTGGCGCGTTCGACGATCGCGTGAAACTCCTGTTCCGTCATGTTGCGCACGACGTCCATCGGCTGCTGGACCGCGCGGGGCACCGCGGGCTGTTCGAACGGCGCGCGCAATTCCGCAACCGTCGCGTCGATCGCCTTTGCGGTTTCGGCGTAGCGTTTCTTCGGGTCGTCTCCGTCCTTCAAGTGCACGTGGCGCACAACCAGCGCTGTGTGCTTCACGTTGTCGTAGACCACGACCGTCTCTGGAAACACGAATGAAACGTCGGGCGTATCCAGCACGTTCGGATTCGACTGGGGCAACTTCTCGACAAACCGCACCCAGTCGTATCCCACCATGCCCACCGCACCGCCGATGAAACGCGGGAGATCGAGATCGTCGTGGACTACGTGTTTGAGTTCGGCCAGCTTGCCGCGCAAGAACTCGAGGGGATCGCCTTCGACTTCATGGGTTGTGGTCTGCCCGCCCTCGCTCCACTCGACCGAACTTCCCCGCGCCCGGAAGGCGGCGCGAGCCCCAGTCCCCATGAAGCTGAAGCGGGCCCACTTCTCACCGCCTTCGACGGATTCGAGCAAAAAGCTCGTACGGCCGTCGTCGATCCGGCGAAAAAGCGAAAGCGGGGTGTCCAGGTCGGCGAGAAATTCGCGTACCACGGGGATCAGATTCCCGCGCGCGGCAAGCGACTCAAATTCTTCCAGGGACGGGCGGATCACGCCGGATTCTCTCATGACCTAGCTTGGCGCCGGGGCTCATACCCCCGCGCCGCAGAAGGCGAAAACTGACAAGGAAGACCCAATTTAAGCACAAACACGGCGCTTCGAAAACACCATCTCGATTCTGGCGCGGAATCGCCCCGGCTCAGAAGTCCCTCCGGCTCCTGGTGTTCGCAAAAGCACCGGCCCGCAGGCTGTCGTCGCCGGCGCCGAGCAGGCTGTAGCGCAGCTGAAAGGAGATTTCGTTCTTGATCTTCTCTCCGACCCTCCTGCGGATGTTCTGCACGTCCAACCCGATCGCCCAGCATTTGCACTTCGAGCGATACTCGAACGCCCCCACCTGGCTCTGCAGATGCGTTTCGTCGAAGTCATAACTTGCGGAATATCTCAGTTTCAAGCGCGATCCGAGATTTAAAGTGATCCCCGGTCTGATCTGGCTGAGCGCCGGCGTCGATTGATCCCAGGGATCGTCGGAGTTGATCTGCGAGAAGTAGCGCGCTGTATTCGCCGGAATGGGCGCGCGGTAGCGATAGCCGGCGCTGAGCACGACCCAGGACCAGGGAACCACCGCCAGCGAGAAGTGCCCCTCCTCGACCCGCTCTCGCTTGGGATCGAAGGTCAAATTAAAGCGACTGTTGACCCGGTACAAACCAGCGGTTTCACCCGCAACCACCAGGCGACTGAAGTCGTCGTCTCGCTCGGTCACGCTGTAGGTCGTCCCCTTGCCCACCAGGTGGCGGTCGAACGCAAGGTTGAGCGTCCCTCGCAGCCGTCCATGCCGATACAACCGGTTGGCGATTCCAAAGCTGAAGGTGTTGCGACTGTTCACTCGATCCGAGGGATCCGCCAGCAGATTATCGCGTTCGAATTGGCGCAGGCGGTGCTGGGGCAGCGTGGTCGCGGGAACGAACAACGGGGCGCC
>JADFNE010000086.1 GCA_022563535.1 Myxococcales bacterium | reverse complement strand
GAAATGGGTGAGGTCGTCGCGATTTCGCGGGTCGGAGGGCTGCATCATCGCTACTCGCGCGAACTCCGAAGGGCTGCCTAGGCTGGATTTGGCTTAACGACGATGCACACCGGCAGAACGACATCAACGACGCCGTCCGATTGTTCAGAGGGACCCCGCGCGTCGGCCAGCAATGTCTTCGCACGCGTGGCCAGAAGGGGAAGCACGACGAACACATTGCCGATGGCAAAGGCCGCGACCAGAGCGTCCTTGCTCACACCGATCACCGCCCTGTGGGAGAGTGGCGTCCAGGCGCTCAACAATCCGGGAATCACCCAGAGTGTCATGAAGAGCGCCGCGACCATGTAGGCGACGATGAACACCTGAACCTGCGCGAGTTCCGCGAGGCTGATGGTGCCCGCTGCGCTGGCCGCAATGCCGAAGACACCGATTGGAGTCAGCCACACGACAGCGTTGGCGATGCGCGTCAGCCCGTCATTGGCACCCTCCAGCGCGTTGAGGAAGGTTTTGCCTGCTGGAAGGCCGATGAGCGACACACCGAGCGCGATACTGAACACCACCACTGCGGGCACCAGGTTGTTCGCCAAGGCTTGAAATGGGTTCGCGGGAATGTAGAGCCCGAGAAAGTCGAAACTCTCACCCACATCGACAAGGGATCTGCTGAAAAAGCTCGCCGATTCCCAGTCGGGAAACGAGAGCGGAAGCAGCAGCACCATGCAGAGCGCCAAACCCCAAAGCACGAGCAGCCATAACCCTCCGCTGCGCGCGATCGCCCGTGCCTCTGCGGGCTCTTGTCGGCCCAGGCCGAGCACCAGCGAGACGAAGACATAAGGGAGCACGGTCATCTGGAGCAGGCGCACAAAGGCCGTTCCTATCTGGGACAACGGCAGGGCCAACTCGCCGAGGAAGAGGCCCACGAGTATCCCCAGCCCGATCCCGACAAAAATCATCGTCGTGAGGCTCGGTCGGCCTCGTCCGTTCGACTCCTCCCCGCTCACTCTATCCTCCGGTCGTACAGGTCATTCCGTCGTTCCGCCATCGGATTCCAATACACAGACTAGCGATTCTTTTTCAGCGAAATACGGCGATTCGCAGATGCTGGACGGGGCAGCGTCTGACTGTGACGGTGACTCAAATGTTGGTGCCGCCCAGGTGCCGTCTGCCGTCGCCAGTTCCGCTTGTTACCGCTCCTTGCCGCTCGTTTCCGTTGGCAGAACCGCAACCTACTGATCTTCCTCGGATTCAGATTCTTCTTCGAACCTGAGGGTCGGGGGTTCGAATCCCTCCCGGCGTGCCATTAAATTCAAGTAGTTAGCGGATTCGGAATTTTCTTCTTCATCCGCACATGCGGTGTTCCTTCACGCTATACAGGAACGGAGCCAGAGCCACGAGTGAGCGAGGCTCGGCTCGATTCTCCATTGGGTGCGCCGCACGTTCTGCAAGAAGCTCCCGTTCGAGGCGTCGGCGAGCTTTGACAGCAACACTAGCGCTTCGTACTTCTGACTAGTCTTGGAAAGTAGATACGCCAATTCCAAAGCGGCACATTTGTTGCCCGGTTCGATATCCAACAGGCAACGCAGCAGGGAGATTAGAGGATACCGGGTGGCTCGGCGGCGAAAGTGGGGCAAGGCGCTTTCTAGGATCTGCCTGGCATCGTCCCTGCGGCCCATGCTTCGAGTCAGCGCGACCCTCGAGACCCAGGCTTCAAGGTGCCGTGGCATGCGCGTTGTCGCGTCGCAATAGTAATCGAGAGCGGACTGTTTCTTACCATCGCGCGACAACGCAGCCGTCACATGTTCATAGCTAGTCCAGGCGCAGAACTCGAGCCCAAGCTCTGCCAGCGACGGGGCAATCAGGGCATGGATCTCTACGTTGTTGGGCTCAGCGGTCAGAATCTTGCGCAGCAGAATCACGGCCCGCTTGTGTTTGTTCCGGCGCTGGAGGTCGCAGGCTTCGGTCAGCAGGAGTTTGCGGTCGTAGCCGCGGCGGCGCCTGAAATAGCCCATGATTGAATCTCCGTCGATCAGGCACTCGGTTGACCGCGCACCTGCTTCGATTCATCGGTTGAAATGGCGAGAGTGTTGAGCGTGAGATTCGTGACGGGTGTCAGTTTCGATTGGAGTACGCATGTTATACGCAATTGTTGCGAGGGGGAAGGACGAGCAGGAATTAGCCGGATTGATTTTGCATTAACCTTGAATTTTTCAAAGTGTAACGAGCGTCACACTGAGACGTGGGTCACCACCCGATGTTCAGTCCTTTGACTCTGAGGACATCCAAAAGACCGGGAGAAAACGAAGTGGAAACGATGTACCTGTGGCCCGAAAATCCAGTGGCGTCCCTCTTTGCGCTGTGGGCAGCGAGCGCCGTCTTCCTGTGGGCAGCCCGAAAGCCAATGCTCAAATTGGTGGCTCAACTTGGAGGCGAGTTGGTCAGTGGTGTCGAAAATACCGGCAAGCGTGTTACCCAGGCCGCTTCGGCGCTAGCAGCGCGCAATGGCAAGATCTTGCTCGCGGCGGGTATTCGAGAAGCCCAGGGTCGGTTGGATCGCGAACTCTATCGCATGGACGCCGGCTACTCTGAGCAGATGGGTAAGTATGGAGATCTCCAGCGCAGGCTCGACGCGACGCTGATTTCCGTTGAGCGTGACTATCACAAATGTGGCGTCGTCCCGCCTGAGGTGCCCGCATGGTCTGCGGCGGTCGAGACGCTTGCGAGTATCCCGGTGAACGGGGATCCGAACATTCAAAAGGTTCTCGAGGGCATCAAAATGTCATCTCAGGATGCCGAGAAAAAGGCCCTCAAGGCCTACCGCAACGATTCAGCGGGACGCCTCAAGATCTTGGGCGGAATGCTTCCCTATTGGAGGGACGTTCGCGGCTTGCTTTCGCGGATGGGTGACTCTGTATCCGTGGCCCTCGAGAGCGCCTCGCGTGTTGACAGCTTCGTCGAGGACTATCAAAAGATCCGCGAGGAAACCGACGAATCAGCTCGGGCCCTCACATACTCAGCCATCAAGTACTTTTTTATTTCGCTGTTGGTGCTCGGAATAGCGCTAGGTGGGGCGTTCATCAACTTTCAACTGATCTCACTCCCGATGTCGGAGCTCGTGCCCGCGGGCGCTCGAGTCGGAGGGATTCCGGTCTCCACGGTCTCGGCCCTGGTGCTCGTCTTGATGGAAGCTGCACTTGGAATTTTCTTGATGGACATGCTCGGGATTACTGAGTTCTTCCCGAAGCTCTCAACGCTCCCACGCTCGCGGCGTCGACTGATCCTCTGGTTGGGAATCGCGGGGCTCTTCTTCCTATCCGCAGTCGAGGGGTCGCTGGCAATATTGCGAGAGCAAATTGTCGAGGCAGATGCGGTGCTCAAACTATCTCTCGCGGGCGAAGAGTCGCGAATCGTAGAGTCGGCCAGCCGTTCGATGATTCCCGTCGTGGGCCAAGCCGTGCTGGGATTTATTCTTCCCTGGATTTTGGCGCTGGTCGCAGTTCCCCTCGAGATGCTCCTCGACAGTGGGCGTCATGTAGCGGGCCTGGCGGCGGTTCTGTTCCTGCGTGTGCTCGGGATAACGCTGATGTGTGTGGCCTCCCTGATTCGTCATCTAACCAATATCACGATCAATTTTTATGATGTGTATATCAGCATTCCACTGCGCGTAGAGGAATGGGCGCGAAACACGCACGACGGCGAGCCGACCAACCGTCCCTTCCCAGGTTCAAGTGATGTCGGTGCCCACGACCAGGCTCGTGCGCAAGGAGGTAGCCTGGCATGACGATCACATCGCGGCGACTCGTTGGAATGTTTCTACTGTCCGCTCTGGTATTGGTCATGTCGGCCTGCGATAACGGAAAACGATATGATCAAGCCCTGTGCGTGTTGATCGACGTCTCGGGAACTTATGCGGATCAGCGAAAAGAGGTGGTCCGCATCGTGAAACGTGAAGTGCTCCCCAATCTGGAGCCAGGTGACACGCTGTTGATCCTGCGGATCGACGGCGAGAGTTACGAGAAGGACAATGTTGAAGTACTGATAAAGTTGGACCCGCGACCCTCCCGGGCCAACGCAGAAAAGCTCGGCATTGCTCAACACTTGGACAGGATGGCAAGCCGCACGGAGGTGGCTCGGCATACTGACATTCCCGGTGCGATGATGCTGGGGGGTGAGTATCTGCGTGAGATCAAGAGCGGTAGTCGTGTAATGTTGATCTTCAGCGATATGGAAGAAGATCTCGCACCCGGCGCCGAACGCACACTTCGCCCGGACGAGTTCGCTGAAACCCACGTCGTGGCCATGAATGTAAAGCGCCTGCGTGGGGATAATGTGGATCCGGATGCGTTCCGTTCTCGTCTGGCAAGCTGGGAGAGTCGAGTGATGTCATCGGGTGCGCTCAGTTGGAAGACGATCTTGAATCCGAACAAGCTGGGCGGCTTTCTCTCAGATATCCGCGAGGCGAGCTAGTTCTTAAGGTACGAAGCCCCCGTGATTTGTCTCTTAGCTTAGGGCACCCAAATGTCCGAGTTCTGCTGACGGGATACATTGTACGTCGGCAAAACAATCTGGACAACAGGCAACTTTTTCTAAGAGACAGTTTTCAGTTTCAGTCTAGACCCCCAAGCTCGGCATCTTGACGACCCTCTGTTTTCCCGCAAAGTCACATGAACCCCCACCACTGTTTTCCCGAAACGTCACTCTCTATTCTTTATATAGGGTGACATTACGGGAAATCGGTGCCATCAATGTTCGCTTGAGAGCTTGAATCGTAGTGTTATTTTGACTCGGCTATGCTGAATTCGAGGAGCCCGTTGCGGTGTATGCGTCCGTAGGGCAGGTTGAGCGGCGTTGCAATTGCGACGCCTCAAGTCCAGAATGTTCTTGGACGTAGCTGTGCAGAATGCTCTTGGACGCAGCTGGGTTGGCACGGGGGGCACTGTTGATCAATGTTCGCCAGAGAGCTTGAATTGTAGTGGTAGTGTGACTCGGCTAGTGGAAAAAGCTGGGTATCGGCCATTTCTTCAAATTTGCGGCTTGATTTTACTATTCTCTGGGAACCCTTAATCACTCGCTTACCCGACATTTCTAACTTGCGGAGAACCTTACATTTCTACTTTGCAGCGACATCTGAAAATCCAGCTTGATTCCCCTACCCCCGCTGTCCCCATCACATCCAAAGAGGATCCCCCCGGTGAAAATCACCAAGAGGTGGCACCAGCTACTCGGTTTGACGCTGCTCGTTGTAGGCTTCGCGATTGCGGGATTTTTCGGCAAGTTTTCTTTGGGGAGCCGAAGCCCACAGTCCCTCACCATCACGACGGGCACGCCGGGTGGGACCTACATTGAGCTAGGGCAACAACTTTCTCGGATCCTCGAGGGAAGCCAGACGGATCACATCGGCTCCGTGACGTCGATCGATAGCAGCGGATCCGTCCAGAACATCGAGAGGCTGATCAACGGCGAGGCCGACCTGGCCCTGGCGATCGAGACCGTGGTGGCCAAACACACGGCCGAGCATCCCGAACGGGACCAGCTGCGGGCGCTGATGTTCCTCTATGTCGATCGCGTCCACCTCGTGGTGCGAAGCGGACGGGGCATTTTGAAACTCTCCGATCTTGCGGGCAAGCGAATTTTCATCGGAGCCGACGGAAGCGGCACAAAACTGATCTCGAACGACATCTTGCTCTCCGCGGGGATCTCGGAGGCCGACTACCAACGTGTTGCCGTCAAGAGCTTCGCCGACGCCTCGCTCGCGCTCCAAACGGGAACGGCGGATGCGGCTTTCATTGTGGCATCAACCCTCGCGAAGGCCGTAACGACTGCACTAAGCTCCGGCTGCTGCAGCCTGCTCGACCTTGCCAACAACCAAGCGGCGATCACCAAAATCGCGCCGGGACTCAAGGCGATCTCGATTCCCGGGCGCACCTTCCCCAATCAGCCCAACCGAGTGGGGACGGTGGGTGGCGCGGCGATCCTGGTGGCGCGAAAGGATCTACCCATTGCCGTCGCCACGGACATCTTGGCCGCGATCTTCGACAACCTCGATGCCCTCGACGAAGCGCGTATCCCGACCCAGAGCGTTCGGCTGGACCGCGCGCTCGCCGATCGCAGCTCGGGCGGCGTCAAAATGCACGCAGGCTCCCGCCTCTTCCTCAAGGCCGAGAACAAGAAGCTCCTTATCGCCACCGGCATGATCAACGGCAAGTACTACCGCATCGGCAAGCAAATCGAGATCATTCTTCAACATGCCGGGATCCCTGCCCGGGTGACGCAGACAGGCGGTTCCGTTGAGAACCTCAAGATCTTGCAGGACAGCCTGAAGGACAACAGCCACCCGCCCGCACTCGCCATCGTGCAATACGACGTGGTGGTCAACTCTTTTCGCTTCCGCCCAAAAGGCAACATGGAGAGCCGAAAAATCCCCTACGTCTCTGGGTTGCAACGTATTGCAAATCTGCATGAAGAGAAGCTGCACGCCCTGGTTCGGCGGGATTTGATCCCGGATTCCGTGGCCGTACCCACGTTGAACCTTTTGAATGGTCTCAACGTCTGTACCGGCCCCGATCAGAGTGGAACCCAGGAACTCGCCAACGCGGCACTCCACCACCACCGTGTCGTTCCCAAGAGCATTGCCGTGCTGTCGATTCCAGACATGGTCGAGCGGATGCATAGCAGAGAGATCGACGCCGGCTTCTTCGTCAGCCACGTACCCAACGAATCGCTCAAGACGATCGCGCACGACCGGCGTTTTCGGTTGCTCTCCGTCGACTCCAGCCGCGTGACTGCGATGCTCGGACCGGCGATCTGGATGAGCCGTATCGAGCCCGGCGTCTACGGCGCACAACTCGAGGGGGAACCCGTCATCGAGACGGTGTCGACCCGAGCGGTTCTCGTCACCACGGGCGATCTGCCTTTCGATGTCTACAAGATCACGCAGGCCGTCTATGAAGGCGCTGCCTTTCTCGGGATCTCGGAGACCACCCAGACCATGGCGCAGGAACTTCTATCCCTGCCGCTACACCCCGACGCCATGCGCGCGCTGCAAGATCAGGACATCCTACCTCGGCCACAGCACTACGACTGGCTGAAGGACACCTGGCGTGGCCTTGCGATCCTGGTGATGGTAGGGGGTGGGTTTCAGGGTTTTATCACCATGCGGCGTGAAGCCACGCAACAGGAAATCCGCCGCCGGATTATCGCGCTCAACGTTGGCGCTGACTCCAAAACCTCCGTTTCGGATTTACAGGAAATCCGAAGCGGATTTGAGGAGCGTGGCCGACGGGGGCGATGGCAACGAGGTTTTTTGGACTCCGGGCGGGTCGCAGAGCTGAACGCTCTGGTCGAAAAGCGGGCCATCGAAGCTCGATCCAACTCGATACGCAATATGCTCTCGCGGCTGCGCGCGCTGTGGACTCCAACGGGGCTGGACGCAAAGACGCTGGTTGAGCACTATGACTCGCTCGAACGCGAGAGCTGGGTCCATCTCGAAAACGGTGAGTTGGACTCGTCTCAACACAGTCTTTTACTTAACGCCATCAAAGATCGTCGCAGCGAAATTCGCTGCCAGCAGGCTTCAAGAGAGGAAAAATGAAAAAAATCGTGTCCGCTCGAACGCTGCCGAGGGTCCGTTTTGCGGCGGCAGCAGCCGCCGTGCTGGTCTGTGGATCGCCGGCACTCGGGAAAGATTGGAGCGAGGTGGCGATCGCCGATGCTCACGTCCACCTACTCGATTTCCTTCAAAATGGGGATTACCTCGAAGACGGGAAGATCGTGTCGAAGGCCGTGGGGCAGGCGCTTCGCTCGGGCGAACGAGGCAAACGCATCGAAGCCATCCTTTTGGCGATGGACCGGGCCAACGTCAGCCACGCGCTCGTGACCGGCATGCCCTTTCTAAAGAAGTGGTCGGAGAACGATCCCTTTCGCTCCGGCTACTACCTGGACTCAAGCTCACGCGTCGTCCGCGCGCGCGACACCGACTACCACATCGCCCTCGCGATTGAGGACTACCAACGCGCGGGCGGCAAGCAGGCTGCGAAGCAACTCGATCGGCTCTTCGTCTGTGTGTCGGGCTTCGACGGAACCGATCTCGGCGCCGTCGACATGATCGCCAAGCGGATGAAGGAATTTCCCGGCATCTTCCTCTGCATTGGCGAGGTGATGTCGCGACACGACGACTTGACGAACCTCACGACCGGTGAAAGGCCCCGCGCCAACCACCCCTCGCTGATGCGCGTCTTCGACTTCTCTGGCAAGCACGGGATCCCGGTGAGCGTGCACCACAATATGGCGCCTGTTTCTCCGAGCGGCGAAATCAAGGAACCCCTCTACCTCCCGGAGCTGCTGGACGCCTTTACGGCCTTCCCCAACACGACCTTTCTCTGGTGCCATGCGGGCGTGAGTCGGCGCATCCACGTGCCGGATCTGCCGGGCGTGATCGCGGGGGTATTGGACGCCCCATGGCGACCACGTGCTGATCGATCTCTCGTGGGTCGTCTACCCCGACTACGTGCTAAAAGACCTGCCGTCCTGGGCATCATTGATCCGCAAGTATCCGAAAAACTTCGTGCTGGGCTCGGATGCGGTGGGTCGCTTCGGCGACTACCCGGAACAGATCCGGATCTACGACGCACTCTTCGATGCGCTGGACGATCCCAAGTTGGTGAAGGCTTTGGCGACGGGCAACTTGCGTCGGATCATGC
This sequence comes from Myxococcales bacterium, assembly GCA_022563535.1. Classification (NCBI taxonomy): domain Bacteria; kingdom Pseudomonadati; phylum Myxococcota; class Myxococcia; order Myxococcales; species Myxococcales bacterium. The sequence continues at coordinate 4,884 of JADFNE010000086.1, read as the reverse complement.
CGCGCCAGGGGATCGTGCTCGATCCCGACTACCAGTATCCAGAAAGGAAGTACAGCGAAAGGGCGCTTCCGCTGCCCTGAGATCGTTTGGGCCCTTGCTTGGACTCAGCAACAAGCTCCCCGGATCGGCCCCGGATCGGGACAAATTCCCAAGACAATCGAGCGATTTGACACTCTGCTAGTTATCGGCAAAATCGAAAGCGCAGCTTGATTCACCTATGCACCTCCAAAGCGGACATCGAGAAAGCAGCCAAAAAATTCCGCTTAGTGCCCTGTATAGATACTCCGTCCACCTCTCGGTGATACTAAACACAGCTGGCAGGTATCTGTCAGTGAGAGCGGGACATGCGCCCGTAGGCTACGAATATTAGTGCCCGGTAGCGGACCCATTCTGGGCTTGGGGAGCGCCGAAAAGTCCCTAAGGCGACAAAGGCAGTACCTCGCGTACCCTTCGTTGCGTAGTATGTAGGTGTCACAAACTCTGGAATAAACTGGGGGTATTGGCTGAGATAGTCCGTGGATAGAACCCAGGCGGCGACCGTCTTATACATGTCGCTTCGGGGCTGAACTCAGTTTCAAGGGGGGGTGTTGCACACCCGGCGACTTCATGGGGTCGGCTATGACGGCGCTGTTTCACTTAGGCTCTAGAGAATTGGAGGAGTGCTGAATGCTTCGTCGTGAATTCATCAAGCTTAGTGCCGCAACACCGTTGTTCGCCTTTCAACTCCCGCGGTTCGCGTTCGCGACCGAAACGCAAGACAAGGCGGCGATGCTGCGCACAATCGACAATGGGTTAGTAAAAACCGCGAAGCCCATGCATGTACTCGTGATTGGTGCAGGTATGGCTGGCTTGGTTGCCGCGTATGAACTGAAAAAAGCCGGGCACACAGTGACGATCCTGGAAGCATCAAGGCGAGTCGGCGGGCGAGTGTGGACGCTGCGTGAGCCTTTCACACACGAGTTATACGCGGAAGGGGGTGCAATGCGCATCCCTGACGCCCATAAACTGACGTGGCGATATATCGACATGTTCGGGCTGGAAACGCAGCAATTCATCATGGAGCGGAAGAGTCAATACCTCTTTATCAACAACAAAAAACTGACATGGGAAGAATTCCAGCGCAACCCGTCGGTGAAGGGCATTGAACTGAACGGCAAGGAACGTGGCAAGACGCCGAGACAACTGTGGAACGAGACAGTCCAGCCGTTGAAGAAGCAATACGAAGAGGGTGGATGGGAGGAGATTCTCGAGACATGGGGCGACTTCTCAACACGTCAATTCCTTCAGAAAATGGGGTGGTCGGAGGACGCGATTACTTTCTACGGCATTGTTGAGAATCAGCGGGCTCGACTAAATCATTCCGTCACAGCACTGTTATGGGAAGTTCTTTCAGGTTCGTTCCAGAACTTATATGAAATCAAGGGTGGTGCGGACAAACTTCCTTGGTCATTCTATCCACATTTAGCAGAAAACCTCGTGTTTGACGCTAAGGTGACCGAAATCCGCCAGGACGCAAATACGGTTACTGTGAAGTACAACTCTTCGCTCGACCGAGTGAAAACCGTTAGCGCTGACCATGCAATCCTGGCTATCCCTTTCCCGATGCTTCGACACATTGAGGGCTTGCGTGACTTCAGCGAGACGAAATGGCGGGCGATTACGGGACTTAACTACGATCAATCTGGAAAGATTCTTCTCCAGTGTCGTGAGCGATTCTGGGAGCAGGATGGAATTCTTGGTGGTGGAAGCGAGTCCGACCTTGGGATTCGTTCGACATGGTATCCGCAGCACGCGAATGGATTTCGCGGGCCGGGGAAACGAGGCATTCTTCTCGCTAGCTACACTTGGGCGCGTGATGCGCGACGTTGGGGGCACTTAAGTGTTGAAGATCAAGTGCAACAAGCGACGGAGGACATCGAACGACTCCATCCACAGATTAAGGGTAAGGGGCTCATCGAAGGTGGAACGAGCGTCATGTGGGCTACGATGGAGAACTTTGGCGGCGGCTTTGCCCTCTTTAATCCCGGTCAGGAAAAACGATACTACGAAGTCATCAAGCGTCCTGAGGGGAGAGTCCATTTTGCGGGTGAGCACACATCGCTGGACCACCGATGGATCGAAGGAGCAGTGGAGTCAGCGATTCGGACCGCGACTGATATTGCGGGCTGAGCCTCACGCCAAATTTAAATTCTGACATAGTCCCGCGACCGGGTGCTGCTGTCGCATGAGTATTCGGAACGGACAAGGTGGGGGCATTCACTCAGTGCCTTCGGTTTGCTCACTGAGCCCTACTTGAATCACCTCCATGAGCATTGCCTGATGCGAAGTGTCCAACTCGCCGCTTTGGAAGTATTGCCAAGCTCGTTCCTTGAGTGCCCGGAAACGTTCGCGCCGCACGTTGTAGCGCCCGCCAAGGCGGAAGATATTGTTCCCCATTCCCTACTCCTGTCACGGTGGGCGCTTGCGGAAAAGTCGCCTGAAGTCGGCCTCGTAGTCCTTGGGCAAATCCTGCGCGTATCTCCAGTACCCGGCCGCGGCGATGACCTGCTGCATCGTCGCATGATTACAGTCCAGCATCAACCGAAGTAGTTCCAGGGTCTTCATTGCCTTGATGTCGAATATGTCCGCAAGGGTAAGCATGTCGCCGTCATCAGTGACCAGAGGGACCTCCAGAACCGAGGCTGTCGCCAGTGCACTCGCATCCACTGGAGAGGTGTCGAGACCTCGCTGACGTGCCTCACCTTTGATCACCGAAATCGTCAGAGTGATGGTCTTCGCCTGTTTGCGCGTAACCGTGATGCTTCGGCTGCGGTTTTTCGCGTACTGAGGATCGTTGACCCAATGAAACTTCGTCTGGAGCCGGGAGCTTCGGTCGAATTCCTGTTGTAGCTCCCGGATCGCGTACAGACAGTGGCACTCTTCGCCAAACTCGACTTGGAGCAGCGGGTGAATTGTCTGGGCCAGTCGGAGGTAGGAGTTGGAGTCCAGCAGGATCTTCCGCTGTGCCATTAACCCAGCTCGGCCGTGATGGCCTTCGAGTCCACGAGGGAAGTGTTCATGATGGCCTGGACGTAGCCTGCCCCTGCGGCGGATTCGCGCAGATATGCCGAGAGGACCTTGAAGAACGGTGTGTCGAAGATCTCCTCGGACTTCCTGATATAGCTCGACGCCTTAGGCTCCTCGCCATTGAAGAGCGTCTCACGGATTGTGTAGAACTGTTGGTTGAATTTGGTCGTTGCGGGAAAGATCGCCTTGTCGTCCAAGGCAACAGCAGGCTGATCTGTTGCGTGAGCATATTGTCGAATCTGTTCGAACACCGTGATTGGCGAGATCATGAATTTCTCAGCGACCAACTTCAGATGGTTTATGATGCTCCCCGTATTGGTCTTCCTTGCGAGAACCTTATACGCCGCCGCTGCACACTCCTCGGGGAACAGAATTGCCGCCGCGAAGCCATCGGCGAAATCCTCGGCTTCGTCCCCTTCGAGGGTAGGACTAATAACGTGCCCCAACTCGTGTGCCATCCAAAACTTGAAGTCGTGGGTCTGGCTATCGAGGTTTAGGTAGATCCACGTCGTTTTCGAATCCGGCAGGTGGATGTGGAGGGCGTTCTCATGGGCCTTTCGGTCTCCCCAGAAGACGGGAATGAGCACGACGGAGAACCTCTCGAAGTGCTCAATAAGATCGCCGAAGTCAAGGGGAGCAGTCTCGGCGATGCCGATTTTGAGCCGGACATCATTGGCAACGTTCTGTAGATACTCGTAGTCGAGAATCGGCGCGCGCAGCGATGGGGGATCTGTGAGAGGCTTGCATGGCAAATAGGGGACGAGGCGGGCCACCATCCTTCCCATGTCTTTGGCGCGAGCGACGTGCGCCTCGGTCGTCTTGCGAGCGCCCTTCTTGCGGAAGGCAATGATGGGCTCGTTTGTCATTGCCTCCGAGACCAGTTCCGCGTATGGCAGGCCAACCGTCAGCGCGATCTTCAGGAGCTTGTCAGGTCGTGGAAACGACTCGCCCCGGAACCACTTGGACACGGCGGCCCGGGTGACTCCAATCTGCTTGGCGAGAGTTGTCTGAGAGAGCCCTTGGGTGGCGAGGGCATCGTTGAGATTGCTGACGTTGAGGGAGCGGGTCACGGGCAGATCTTAACCGACTGTCAACTTTTGTCAACCACAGACAATCAACGCGAAGGCAAGGACCGCGCTAAACCTACGCAACAAAGGGTGAAAGACCGTTCTGGCTACAGTGAGCCCCTCGCCAGCGTGATCCTCGAATAGGCGAGCCCGCCGGACGTAGGCTCGAACGGTTTCGACGGACCGACGCCGGGTCTGGTCCACCAGTCTGGAGCTGACACACGAAATTCGCCGAGGCTGATCGCGAGCAGGCAATCGTTGTCGTCAGCAGGCAGCTCCTGGCCGCGCAATCATGCGTTCTCGTTTTGTAATACGTGTAACACTATACAGTGTATATATAATTCCCTCGATTATATTTTTTGAGAACCCTCCCTTCCCCGGCCGAGACATAAAGTGGGGGAGGTGGTAGGGGGGGCGGTCTGCCTCGCTCATCGGCACGAAAAAAGATCAACTCTTTTCGTTAGCTGACGCAGGGTAGGCTGGCGGTGACTACCCGAGCGCGAAGAATACCAGCGGTAGCAGGTTGCAACCTTCGGTAGCTCGACTGCATTGACCCGCGACACTCTCACCCACACCTCTCGCGATGTTTCTCGTCTCCATTCCAGCTTGACAGTTAGTTTATCTATCCTCACGACCTGCTAAACTACGCCTCAGAATGTCGATTCTGAAACCTTGAACGAGTTGAGGTGTCTGACTTGATGTTCCATCAATTCGACTCGCGGGCTAGCCCCGCATTACCTGGAGTACCCCA
>JADFNE010000085.1 GCA_022563535.1 Myxococcales bacterium | reverse complement strand
GCTCGCCGCGCCGTCGGAAGGCGTGAGCTTCGCCTCTTCAACCCAGGTTGTCCCGTCAAAGCGGAACACATAGGCCGACCCGGAATCCGATCCGTTGTCGTCGTCGAGGTAGGCTCCGATCAGGGCCGTGTCGCCCGAGATCGAGACCGCAGCGCCGAATCGGTCGTCCGCCGCGGCGTCGGAAGCCATGAGCGTCGCGTCTTCAGTGACCGCCAGCGCCGCCGCTGGAGCGGGGATGAGACTCAGCACCACTGCCATCCATAGTCGAACCGAATGCACACAAGTCAACATCAGCAATTCCGTTCTTGGGCTCAACGATTATAGTGGGCCATAGCGCGCCGAAATGTCAAGAAGATTCGCTTAGTTGAGCACGGGCCAGCGGGACAAATCATCGCCTCTTCGTATTTTCTGCTTGATTTAGACAGGGTAATGTCGCGTCAAAATAACAGTTGACTTCGCTGTCCAGCAGCGAGGCAAGCTTACGGCACCTCAGTTATTCAAGTTGCCAGAGAAGGAATGGTGCGGCGAAGAGGACTCGAACCTCCACGGGGTTGCCCCCACCAGCACCTCAAGCTGGCGCGTCTGCCAAGTTCCGCCACCGCCGCACGCGGTGTCGAGTGTCCCCCGGCCTGGACCGATTCGATCTCGGCGGGGAATGCCACCCGTACTAACTGCCCGTCGTTCGTTCGCGACTGAGGAGGTCGCCGTGACGAGCCCAACACAAAGCAAGCTCAAAAAAACTGCGCCGCACGAGGACAGAAGAGCCTGTCGTCTGCAGCGCCGCGCAACCATACCCCACGACATTCCTCTCGCCAGGTTTGCGCGTCGACTTCTGGCTACTCTGAGCCCTCCGAATCAGGCATGGGAATTTCTTCGAGCGTATTCGCAGAAGGTACGTTCTCTACTTCCTCGAGGGCGCCCGCAGCGGGGGCGTCGGGATCCGAGCCAGGGGATTCGAGGTCGATGATTTCGTCGCCCATCTCGAGGGGGCTGGACGATTGATTGCCCAGGTAGGCGAGTGAGAGACTGGTCGACATGAAGATGATGGCGGAAGCCGTCGTGAGCTTGGTCAAGAAGTTGCCGGCGCCACGGCTGCCGAATACGGTGTTGCTCCCGCCGCCACCGAGGGCGGCGCCGATATCCGAGCCCTTTCCTCTTTGCAGCAACACGACCAGCACCAATACGGCGCAAGCCATGATGTGTAGAACGACGAGAAAGGTATTCATTGTGTCTCCTGCGCTTTGAACTCTGCTTGTGTGTTTCGCTACTGCTGGACTAGCCAGCGCTTTCGGCCGTGATTTTGATGAGTGCCGCGAACGAGTCCGGTTCCAGTCCGGCACCCCCGACCAGGGCTCCGTCGATGTCCGGTTGCGCCATCAGCGAGGCGCCGTTTTCCGGAGTGACGGAACCACCGTACTGAATACGGATCGATTCGGCGACTGTGCCGAATTGCTTGACGAGATGCTGGCGGATCAATGCGTGCACTTCCTGGGCGATCTCGGGGGTTGCGTTGCGCCCGGTCCCAATCGCCCAGACGGGCTCGTAGGCGACCACCAGGGCGTCACCGCTCTCTGCCTTGACCTCAGCGAGGCTTTCCTCGAGGGCCTTGCCCACGACTTCGAAGGTGCGGCCCTGTTCTCGCTCTTCAAGGGATTCGCCCACGCAGACAATGGGCCGGATCCCAGCAGCTTGCAGGGCCACGGCCTTGCGCGAAACGTCCCGGTTGGATTCGCCGCATTGCGCGCGCCGCTCGCTGTGGCCGACGATCGCGTAGCGACAGGAGAGTGCGCCCAGCATGTTGGCCGAGACTTCGCCGGTGAAGGCGCCGTCGCTTTCGGCGCTCACGTTTTGTGCGGCCAGGGAGATCGCACTTCCTCCCAAAGCGCGCCCCAGTCTATCGAGCGCGGTAAAGCTGGGTGCGATCACGATATCGATCGTCTGCTGCGCGTCGATCTGAGGCAACAGACGTTCGACGAATGCCTGGGCCTGGCTCGGCGTTTTGTTCATCTTCCAGTTGGCGGCGATGATGGGTCTGCGCATTTTGATCAGCGCTCCAAGGCGACGACACCCGGTAACGCGCGCCCCTGAACATATGCGAGGGATGCGCCTCCTCCGGTGGAAAGGTGGTCGATCTGATCGGCAAGTCCGAGTTGGTTGATGGCGGCCAGGGAATCGCCGCCACCGACGACCGAGGTGGCCGAACTCGCGGCGACACCCTTCGCCACGGTTGCCGTTCCCTCGGCAAAGGCCGGGATTTCGAACATGCCCATGGGGCCGTTCCAGAGAATGGTCCCCGCTTTCCGCGCTTCATCGGCGTAGAGGACCGCCGTGTCGGTACCAATATCGAACCCCAGCAGGTTGTCGGGGATCTCGTTCGTCGTGCGACATGCGTTGCTGTCTTCCGGGCTCGACGCGACCACGTGATCGGTGGGGAGCAGCAGGCGACAGTTGGCTTGTACGGCGCGCTTGCGGATGCGCCGGGCATCCTCAAAGCGATCGCGCTCAACCAGAGACTTGCCGACGCTCTTTCCCTCGGCGGCCAAAAACGTGTAGGCCATGGCGCCGCCGATCGCGATCACGTCAGCGCGTTCGAGCAACGCTTCGAGCACACCCAATTTGTCCGATACTTTGGCTCCGCCCAATAGACATAGGAAGGGGCGTTCGGGAGTGAACAAGAGATCGAGCTTCGACAACTCGGACTTCAACAGGTCTCCGGCTGCTACCTGGCTGAACTCCGCGACCATTCCCGCGGTAGATCCGTGGGCGCGGTGCGCGGTTCCGAAGGCATCGTTTACATAGATGTCGGCGAGTTTGGCCAGCTGCTTGGCAAAGGTGGAATCGTTCGCCGTTTCGCCGTCGTGGAAGCGAAGGTTCTCGAGCAAGAGAAGTTCGCCGTCGGCGAGCGCGTTCGCGGCAGATTCCGCGCTCTCGCCGACACAATCGTCGGCAAAGCCAACCGGACGCCCGAGACAATCGGCCAACAGTTTCGCGACCGGTTTGAGCGAATAGTCGAGGTTGCGCACGCCCTCGGGTCTTCCCAGGTGCGAAGCCACAACGACCCGCGCCCCGGACTCCGCGAGCCTGCGCAGGGTGGGGACCGAGGCCTCGATTCGGGTCGCGTCCGTAATCGTGTCGCCGCGCATCGGCACGTTGAGATCTGCGCGCACAAAGACGCGCTTTCCCTTGACGCCGTCGCCCGCGAGGAGCGAATCCAGGTCGCGAACGGTCATAATCTGGACATTCTCCCGATTGCACGTGTGTCGTTCTGGCGCGCGCAGGGGGTGAGGGTTGGTAGGCGGATTTTTGCGAGCGAGCATGGTACGGGAGGCCCATAGAACTGCCAACTCATTGCGTTCGTTTCGGTTTTCCCGAGTTCCGGTCGTGCTTTCCGACCCCGCCTTGATGCTTGATCGCACGGCATTCAGCACGCACGGCACTGGTGCCGCTAAGCTTAGAGAATTGCCCTGGGGGGGTGCAGGTCCTTTGGAGTCGAGACCCACAAAATCTGCGAACCAGCAAAGCCAGGGGATGCTGCGCCGGGCTGGCTGGATTTCATTCGGCACGGTGCTCGTGCTGGTGCTTCTATGGCAGAGCCAGGACCCGATGGCGGCGTGGAATGCAGGTCGCCGGTTCCAGCCCAAGGTCACGGGGGCAATCGAAATCGAGGGGCTCTCGAGTCCGGTCACAATTCGCCGCGATTCGCGCGGGGTGCCACACATTCGAGCGACGCGACAGGTCGAGGCCTGGTTTGGTCTGGGCTTTGTGCATGCACAAGACCGCCTGGGCCAGATGTTGTGGTTGAGGCGGTTGGCTCGCGGGACGAGCGCTGAAATTGAGGGGCGCGCTGGACTGCCGGTGGATCGATTGGTCCGCACCTTGGGCATCGGTCGGCTGGCCGATGCTGAAGCCTCTGGCCTCGACCCAGAGACCGCTCCCGAACTCTTTGCCTATGCCGCGGGGGTGAACGCCCAACTGAGTCGCCTCGCTGCGGACCGTGTGCGCTCGCTGCTCAATGCGTCGCCAGCGGCGGCGGCAGAATTGCCTTGGAGCCCCGGGGACAGCATCGCGCTGATGAAGCTCTTGCACTGGACCATGGGTCCGTCGCTCGAAGCGGGGATCGTATTCTCCGAGTTGGTCGAGACACTCGGCGGCGTCGGGGCGCTGCCACTGCTTCCCACCGGGCTCGGTCTAAAGGGGATCGGACTCGCCTTCGATCTGCCCGGCGACAAACCCAAGCCGCAGATGCACCGCAGGCGCGAGCGCGATGATCTGAGCGAACTGGCGCGCAGTCGCGCTCGGTTGGCTGCAACAACCCTGCAGGTTGGGGCTTGGATCGTTCCCGGAGAAGATTCCGCGAGCGGTTCGCCGCTGCTCGCGGCAGAGTTCCAACTCGCCCCGTCTGCGCCAGCGCTGGTCTACGAAGCTCATATTTCCGCCCGTGGACTCGACGTCATCGGGGCGACGGTGCCCGGTCTTCCCGTCTACTGGACAGGTCGCAACGCAAATGTGGCGTGGGCCCTGACGCCGGGCCGCACCAACACGATCCAGCTTTACCGCGAAACCCTGCGGCGGGTCGGAGACACGCGCGAGGCGAAAAGCGGAAAGCGCTGGATTCCCCTGGTCGAGCGCGTGGAAGTGATTCGGGTTCGCACCCTGACCGGAGAACTCAGCGGAGAAAGCCTGAAGATCGAGAGCACGGGGCACGGTCCTTTGATCAACCATTTGGTCGAAGGGGAGCACGAGCCGCTGGCGCTCGCCTGGGCTGGTGCGAGTCCGGGGGATGGCCTCGCGGCGTTGATGGGTCTGCTGCACGCGACCGACGCCGAAGATCTGGTCGCGCACCTGGTCGATCATCACGAGCCGGTCCTCGCGGTGGCCTATGCGGACCGCCAAGGTTCGATCGGCTGGCAGCTCACGGGCTGGATTCCCAAGCGCTTGCTTGCCACGGCGCTGCTCCCGGCACCGGGTCGTCAGCGGGGTTTCGATTGGGTCCATTCCCTTCGCTACAGCTCGCTTCCCTATAATCGCGGCGAAGCTGGATCCCGGCGCTGGATCATCACTGCCGACAATCCACTCCTCGCGGACCCGACGAGTCGCCAAATTGAATGGAACTGGCGCAACGGAACGCGCAGTCGCCGGATCGAGCGCGCCCTGGCCCGGCTTCGCAGTGACGGGCCGATCGATCTTCGCGGCCTCGCCCAGATGCAGACCAAGCTCACCTCACTGCTGAGCCCGAAGGTGATGCCAGCGATCCAGACACTACTCGCCCAGGTGCCGGGTCTCAGTCCGGAGGCGCGGGAAGTCTGGCAAATGATGCAAGGCTGGGATGGCCGATTTGCTCCCGATCGCCGCGGCGCTGCGGTGTACCGCGTCTTCGCACACGATCTGGTTCGCAAGCTACTCGGCGCGAAGATCCCCGCCGAGTTGGTCGATCGCTACCTCGCTCTGGCGGGGGTAGAGCCCCGGGTGTTTGTGGAGGCAGCCTTGGTGGAGGCGGCATCGAAGGGGCTACCGGGGGGATGGGGTGATCCCGCGTTGCTCGCTCCGCTGCTGCCGGGAAGTTTGCATCAGGCATGGATCAGTCTTTCGTATCAACGCGGGCCGAGTCGCGAGCGCTGGAATTGGGGTGGGCTCCATCAGCTCGCATTTCGCCCGTTCATCGCCTTTGACGCCGGGGCCAGTGATGTGCTCTTCAGCTACGGCTCGGAGAGGCCATACCCGGGAAATGGCGGGGTTGTGGGCATGGCGGACTACGACCCGACGCGACCCTATGCGGCGCGCAGCGCGGCGCTGTATCGCATTGCCATGGATCTGGCCGCCGACGATCGGATCCTCACCTCCCTCGCCCCCGGCCAATCGGAACAGCCGGGGCAAGCCCACTACCGGGACGGGCTCAGCCCTTGGTTGAATGGCAACCCACGCATGTTCGCCCGCAGTTCGTTTCTGGTCGAAGAGCACACGGTTGATCTCTTGCGACTCGAGCCCAGCCGATGAGCGCTCGGCGAATTTCCGAACCCATGCCCTACCGCATGGCCTATGCAGAAGTCCCCACGTTCTATGTCTCGGTTGAGCGCCAGGACGACCCGGCGTTGCGCGCCCGACCCGTAATCGTTGGCGGCGATCCGCACAAGCGCGGCAAGGTTCAGTCGGCGAGCCACGAAGCACTGGCTCGTGGTGTGACGCTCGGCATGGCGGTGGAGGATGTCCACCAGATGTGTCCGGAGGCGCTTTTGCTGCGCACCAACATGAAGCGCTACCGCGAGATTTCATCGCTGCTCCACAGTGCGCTGCGAGGGAGTTGCCAGGGAATCGAGATCGACGGCCTGGCCGGGGCGTACCTGGAACTCGAACCGGCGGCGCTGCGGGATGCGGAATCGGCTCGCGCGGCGGCGAAACAACTTTCCGATCGCGTGCGCGAAGAACTGGGTTTGCCGCTGCGGGTGGGGATCGCGCCGGTGAAGTTTCTGGCCAGGCTCGCTGCGCTGGAGTCGGGGCCCGAGGGTGTGCGCTGTCTTGCCGATCTCGATGTGGCGGACTTCTTGTCGCCCCTGCCAGCGGAACGCTTGCCGGGTGTCGGTGCCAAGACACGCGCAACTTTTGCCGACATGAAGATCGCGACGATCGGCGAACTTCTCGCTCTCGACGTTGCTGGGGTCGAAGAGCGCCTTGGACGTCATGGGCGGCGAATCTTGGCCTACGCGCGGGGCGAGGACGAAGCGCGGGTTCGCACTGCACCTCATCCCAAGAGTCTTAGTCACGACTTTACCTTTGACGAGCCGGTTCTCGAGCGCGCGGCCGTCGAGTCCTGTCTCGCGCGTCTTTGCAAGGCGGCAGAAGAAGGGCTGCGTCAACAGCGACTGTGCGCCCGGCGGGTCGCAATCAAGCTGCGATACGAAGAAGGCAAGACAGCGACTCGCACCCGCACCCTACTGCGTCCGATTCTCGACGCGGGCGAGATCCACTTCGCCGCGCTGCGTCTGCTCGACCGTACAGAAGCGGGGAGAATTCCCCTGAGACTGATCGGAATTGCACTCGGGGGCCTGGGTCCGGAACCAGAACCCGATGCACAGCTCGAACTCTTCAAGCGCTGATCAAGCGCCTAGCGAGCTTGGATGCGCGTGGGTTGCACCCGATAGAGGTGCCGATAATCCGCCATCTCTAGAATTTTCCCCGTGCTCGTGTGCGCGTTGTGCGGCTGGTGTGCATATGAGCAACGCGTGCTCAAGCCCGCAGGAACAGTATCCGATTAAGGCGTTGCAACCCGGAAGGGAAAGCGGGGAGAACGCCGGATGGCCGGAAACGGAACAGATGATCGACGCAAGTACCACCGGATCGCAACGGATCAGGTGATTTCGTTTGCCGAGATCGATCGACCCGACCGACTCGCAGTAGGCAAGAACGTTTCTACGGGCGGAATCAGTTTCGAGGCGGTCGGCTGCGAAATCGAACTCGGCGATCTGCTCCGGGTGACGTTCAACGTGATGCAGCAGACCGTGGTTGCGACTGGGCTCGTGGTTTGGGCGACGGATTCGGATCCGATCAGTACGGAGGTCGGAATCGAGTTCATCGAGATCGATCCGCTTGCCTTGCGTCTGCTCGAGGAGTCGATGGAACCCGATTCCGAGACGATGGAAGAGTCGGTACACCCCGCACTCTCGGCGATCGAAGAGACCCAATAGCCGCAAGTGGACCGCTGCTCCTGCCGGCGCGCTGCCCGATCCACTTTTCGCCTATTTCCGATCGCTTGACAGGCCCCCCGCGTGGGTGCGAACGTCCGGCCCATGGCGGATTTTCATCAGAACGGGGTGATCTCAACCCTTCATCGCCTCGGCACTCCGGACCTGGGTCGACTCGAACGCGAACTGGTCGATTACTCGAGTCAGCTTCCCATCGGACTCGTACTCCCGACTTTGTTCTCCGAGATTCGCGGCCCGGCGCTGAAAGGAATCGTCGAAGTGCTCGCCCGTGTGCCCTACCTGGGGCAAGTGGTGGTGAGCTTGTCCGGACAGGCCGAACGCGATGAATACGAGCAGATGCGTTCGTTATTCGAACCCGTCCGCTGCATCGACGGATCGCCCACGACCATAATCTGGAACGACGGGGCGAGGGTTCAGGGACTTTTTCGTCGCCTGCGAGAAGAGGGACTCGATCCCGGCGCCGAAGGCAAGGGCAGGGCTACCTGGATGGCCTGCGGCTACGTGCTGGCAACCCAGCGCGCTCGCGTCGTGGCCATTCACGACTGCGATATTCTCAACTACTCCCCCGAGCTGCTCGCCCGTTTGTGTTACCCGACCGCGAACCCCAACCTCAGTTACGAATTTGCCAAGGGCTATTACAGTCGCGTGACCGATCGCCTGCACGGTCGGGTGACTCGCTTGTTCATGACTCCACTGCTGCGCTCGATGAAGGCGGTGTTGGGTTCGCAGCCGCTGCTCGAGTATCTCGAGTCGTTCCGTTACCCGCTTGCGGGCGAATGCTCGCTCACCACCGACCTCGTGCTCGCCAATCGGATTCCCGCGGACTGGGGACTCGAGGTCGGGGTGTTGGCCGAGGTGTATCGCAACTGTTCCCTCAAGCGCGTCTGCCAGGTGGAGTTGGTCGACAACTACGACCACAAGCATCAACCGCTGTCCGAAGGAGATGCGAACTTCGGACTGCACCGCATGGTGGTCGATATTGCGAGTTCGTTGATTCGCAATCTCGCAAGTTATGGTGTGGAGTTTGACGCCGGGTTTCTCAACACCATGATCGCTGCCTATGTTCGCACGGCCCAGGACGCCATCGCGCGCTACAGCGACGACGCGAAGCTCAACGGCCTCCAGTTCGATCGGCATCAAGAAGAACTCGCGGTTGAAACGTTCTCGCACGCCCTGCGTCGGGCGGGGTTGAATTTCGTACGAGATCCCATGGGCGCACCGCAGATTCCCAACTGGAGTCGCGTGATCTCAGCCTTGCCAAACTTCCTCGACGAATTCCGAACTGCGGTCGAAGACGATTCCTTGCAAAGATGATCCCGCCGCCCGGCGGTTGATCCATTCTCAGCTTTTGCGAGGGGCCAGGGGTGTTCTACGGTTGTTGAGGGAGCGTGGCGCGCAACGCTTCGTCGATTTCAGATACGAGATGGATGTTCAATTTGTCGATCACATCCTTGGGAACATCGATCAAGTCCTTCTCGTTGCGACGCGGCATGACCACGGTTTCAATTCCCGCCCGAGCCGCTGCGAGAATCTTTCCCTTGATGCCCCCTACCGGCAGGACCTTGCCGCGCAGGGAGATCTCACCGGTCATCGCGATGGTGCCCAAGGAAAGGCGGTCCGACAGCGCCGAGACAATGGCCGTGATCATCGCGATTCCCGCCGAAGGGCCGTCCTTGGGGACCGCGCCGGCCGGCAGGTGAAGGTGGATCTCGCAAGCTTCGAGCGCGTCGTCGCTGAGTCCGATCTCACTCGCGTGAGCGCGTACCCAGGACAGCGCCGCTTCGGCGGATTCGCGCATCACGTCGCCGAGTTGGCCCGTGAGTCGCAGGAGCACTCCTTTGCCGCCGGCGATGCGCCGCGCTTCGACGAACAGAATCTCGCCGCCGTGAGCAGTCACCGCCAGTCCCACCGCGGTGCCCGCAACGGCAATGCGTTCCGCGCGTTCGTGCATGTGCGGCGGGGCACCGAGAGACTCGCTGACAAACGCAGTGTCGATCTCGACCGTGGTCGCAGCGCCGGGATCTGATGCGATGCGACGGGCCACCTTGCGCATCAAGGTTGCGATGTGTCGCTCGAGGTTACGCACGCCGGCTTCGTTGGTGTATTCGAGCACAACCATTTCGAGCGCCGAGTCGTGGACGACAACGCGTTCGGGGGTGAGGCCGTGGGCCTCGAGTTGCTTGCCGACGAGAAACTGGCGGCAGATCGCGAGCTTTTCACGCTCGGTGTACCCGGTGAGTTCGATCACTTCCATCCGGTCCAACAGGGCCGGCGGAATCGTGGACAGCGTGTTCGCAGTGGCGATGAACAGGACCTTCGACAGATCGAAGGGAACCTCCATGTAGTGATCGCTGAACGCGTTGTTCTGTTCGGGGTCGAGGACCTCGAGCAGGGCGGAGGAGGGATCGCCGCGGAAGTCGCTTCCGAGCTTGTCGATTTCGTCGAGTACGAAAACGGGGTTGCGGGTTCCCGCGCGCTTGAGACTCTGAATCACCCGGCCCGGCATGGCGCCCACGTAGGTGCGCCGATGTCCCCGGATCTCGGCTTCGTCGCGCACGCCACCCAGAGAAGCTCGGGCAAATTTGCGTTGCATCGCCCGGGCAATGGAACGACCGAGAGAGGTCTTGCCGACCCCGGGTGGGCCGACAAAGCACAAGATCGGCGCCTTTGCATCGGGGGCCAACTTCCGTACGGCAAGAAATTCGAGAATTCGTTCTTTGACTTTGTCGAGGCCGTGGTGATCTGCGTCGAGTACCTGTCGCGCATCCGCCAGATCGAGCTTGTCGGTGGTTTCTTTGTTCCACGGCAGGTCGAGGATCCATTCCAGATACGTGCGAATCAGGTGTCGATCCGGAGCGTGTTGGGGCAGGGCGGTGAGTCGCTTGAGTTCGCGATCCGCCTGTTCTTCGACATCCTCGGGCAATTCGAGCTGGTCGAATCGCTCACGCAGTTCGTCGACTTCCCGGAGCCCGGCATCGCCCTCGCCGATCTCGGATTGGATCTCTCGCATACGACTGCGCAACATTTTTTCGCGATGCTTGGGGTCGATGTCGTCTTCAGCAACGTCTCCGCGCAGGGATTGCTGCGTTTCTGCGATCGTCACCTCTCGTTCGAGATGGCTCTCTACGATGCGCAAGCGCTGAGCCGGGTCCGACTCTTCGAGCAGGCGGACCCGCTGTTCGGGGGCCAACGGGAGATTGGACGAGACGAGATCGGCGAGCATGCCGGCGGTCGGGATGCCGGCCAGGAATATCTTCCATTCGTCCGGGAGGTCGTCGCGAAGATCGATGACCCGCTGGGCGAGCATGACGACACGACGCCAGTTGGCTTCGGCCGCGGGGTCGTCGAGGGGGAGATCGGGCAAGGGGGTGACCGAGACCATGACCTGAGGTTCGAGGGTGACGAGCTTGTCTACGCGAGCGCGCGAGACCCCGGCGACCAACGCTTGTTTGCCCTCACCCCGGGCATCGATGATGCGGAGCACCCGGACAATCGTGCCGACGGGGTGAAGTTCATCGAGGCTGGGTTCCTGGGCTCCGGAGTCGCGTTGGGTCGCGAGTAACATGTAACCGTTGTGCCCAGCGTGGGACAGGGCGGCGAGGGATTTGCGGCGTCCAATCGCGAGGGGCACCGTGACGCCCGGGTACACCACCACATCGCGCACCGGAATCAGCGGAAGCACGCCGGGGACAGTGAAGATCTCATCGCCCGGGCCGCGGATTTCATGTTCGCGGCTGGCACCGGTCTCGCCGGAGTCGTCGGGCGGCTGCCCTGGATCGTGTTCGTCGCTCACGCTCGCTCCCTTCGGATCGCAACCCTATGCACCCCGACGCTGGGGTCAAGGGCTTTCTCGCGGCAAATTCGACCAAAATGCTGACATCGCGGGCGGGAGCGTTAAGAGGCAGTGCCGACCCGAGGTACCCAATGGAGAGCGCCTGGAACATAGCCTGTAACTGCGTCTGGAAAAGCTGGATGGTGCCCGGGACTGGAGTCGAACCAAACTGAAAGAAATCTGTCTAAGGGGATTCAACGAGGGTTTTCGAACATCCATTTGTGCACTCCGATTGAACGTGAATCAAGACCGGCGAAAACGTCGCGGAATCGAAGGACAGTTTATCAGGTAAGGTTGTTTCTGCGTTCGCCAAAAGCGTGGGACTCCGACGCCTGCGCGGACTTTGTGCAGCGTACGCCATGAGCCGAACAGGGAGGGAGAAAATGAAGGCGCTCCCCAGACGGAAACCAGTCCGGTGATCGATTCCCCGCTGCTTTTCGAAATCGTCTTGTTGTTGGTTCTCACCGCAACAGGGCTCGCAGTCTTCGAATGGCTCCGCTTGCCCTCGATCGCGGGTTTTCTCGTGGTTGGCGCGTTGGCCGGCCCCGGTGGGCTCGGCATCGTGAGTCGGCCAGAGAGCGTGAGCTTTCTTACCGAGCTAGGGGTCGTCTTTCTTCTGTTCGAGATCGGTCTGGAACTTCCGGTAGAGCGACTGCGACGGCTGTGGCGAACGGCGCTCGTTGCCGGCGGCACCCAGGTCGTGTTGACGAGTGCGACGGTCGCCTGGATCGCCACGTTGTTCGGGGTCCAGCCTTCGGCCGCATTCGTGCTCGGGGGCATTGTCGCGATGTCGAGCACCGCTCTGACCATGCGACTGCTCATCGAACGCGGCACGGTCGATGCACCCCAGGGACGGCTCGCCGTTGCAATTTTGATCGCCCAGGACCTCAGCATCGTGCCGTTGCTCCTGGCAATTCCGCTACTGGCCGGAACCGCAGAAGCCGGACGCGGGCTGCCGGAACTCGCCATGGCGATCGGACGCATGTTGGCCGCGCTCGGGGGCATGCTGCTATTGGTACGCGTCCTCGTGCCACGGCTGCTCGACCGCGCCGCGAACCTGCGCTCCCCCGATCTCTTCAGCATGTTGGCTTTGATACTGGTATTGGGTTCGGCGTTGGCCGCCCAGGAGCTCGGCTTGACCCTCGCGATCGGCGCCTTTCTGGCGGGCGTTGCAGCCACAGCCTCCCCGTACTCGCACCAACTCTTTTCTGAGATCGTACCGCTGCGCGGGGTGCTGATCGGTCTCTTCTTCACCGCGGTGGGAATGCTCTTCGAACCGCGGGTTCTCGTCGACCAGGCGCCCGCAGTGCTCGCGTATCTAGCGGCCGCGATGCTCCTCAAGGCGGTAATCGTGGCCAGCATCGCGGCGCGTCTCGCAGGCGAAAGCCCGCGGGTTGGAGTATTGGCGGGCGCAGCCCTTGCCCAGACGGGCGAGTTCAGTTTCGTGCTCGCCGAGACCGCCCACGCCGCAGATCTGCTGCCCGACGATCTCCACCAGGTCGTGATCGCAGGCTCCATCTTGAGCTTGCTCGCGACCCCGTTTTTGATTCGCGCGGCCCCCCGGATCGCAGAATTTCTGCTGCGCGGTGCGGATGATGAGGATACCAAGACCAGCGCACCCGACGGAGACGAAGCAGGCGAGGGCCACGTCATTTTGATTGGCTTTGGCCACGCGGGGCAGACGTTGACCCGTACCCTGCGTTCGATCAACATCGACTACACGGTCGTCGATGGCAACGCGAGCAGCGTGGCCCAGGCACGCGAAGCCGGGGAACCGATCGTGTTCGGTGATGCAACGCGACCGCCGGTACTGCGCAGGCTCGGAGTCGAGCGCGCAGGGCTCGTCGCCATCGCGATCAATGATCCCCTCGCCACGCGACGCATCGTATCTCGCATCCACGCCATCGCACCAGAAACGCCGGTGCTGGCGCGCACGCGTTATGTGCGGGAAGTCGACATTCTGGAACAGGCAGGAGCCCGGGTTGTCGTCGCCGAAGAATACGAAGGGGCCCTCGAACTCGTTGCCCGAACCCTCGAACATTTCCGAATTCCCAGCGCCGCCGTACACAACTTCACCAACGCACTCCGGGAGGAGGGCTACGGCGCAATCCGCACCCCCAACTCCATGACCCTCGACCCCTGGCTCGTCGAACTGCTCGACCAGATCGAGACCGATTGGATCGACGTCCCCGTCGAGTTTCGGGGCGAGATCAGCCTGCGCGAACTGGACGTAAGA
>JADFNE010000084.1 GCA_022563535.1 Myxococcales bacterium | reverse complement strand
ATCGTTGTCGATGAGGCACCTGGCCCCGCCCAACCCGCTTGGCCCCAGCCCCTTCGCGCGGCCCGCCATGCCCAGAGGTCATGCGCTTCTGCAAGACATAGTCAGCGAGTTCGAGCTGCTTGATTACTGCCATGCCTTG
Source organism: Myxococcales bacterium (assembly GCA_022563535.1). Taxonomy (NCBI): domain Bacteria; kingdom Pseudomonadati; phylum Myxococcota; class Myxococcia; order Myxococcales; species Myxococcales bacterium. Next base: position 14,275 of record JADFNE010000084.1, on the reverse strand, counting down.
ACTATAGCAGGGACCATCGCCCTTATCAACCCAATAATGCGTCAGATAAATAAAATAAACACAACTACAATTCGTGAACTTTCATTCACCCCCTGTCCGCGCCACCGCAATGCCCATCAACGGCTACCACTCCCGAAACCACCCTTCCCCTCATCCGCCCAAATGGCAACGCGCCCAGTAAAGCAAGGCCCCCAAGCCTCATCCCCCAAGTCCCGCAATGCCCCCACCACCCCCATAACGCACATCCTGCCCAATTGAACTAACCTCTTGGAGCTGACAGCCAGGAGTTCAAAAGTGCCTCAGACAGTCTTGCTTGTGGTCGATATCGGCAACACCAACATCAGCTTGGGTATCTTCGATTACCGCGACGGGGAGGCCAACGGCCTGCTGGCCCAGCATTGGCGCATTAGCACTCATCGTGAGCAGACTTCGGACGAACTTTCGATCACCCTGCGGTCGCTCTTTGAGCAAGAGGGGCGCGACAGGAGCGAGATTACCGACATCATCATGTCGAGTGTCGTTCCGCCGTCAGTGCCGATTTGGGAGCGGACTTGCAGCAAGCTGTTTGATCGAGAGCCGCAGATTGTGGGGCCCGGGATGAAGACCGGCATGCCCCTGCGCTACGAAAACCCGCGAGAGGTGGGGGCCGACCGCATTGTCAACGCGGTGGCGGCGTTCGAGATCTACGGGGGGCCGATTATCGCGGTGGACTTCGGTACGGCCACGACCTTTGACTGTGTATCGAAAGCGGGCGAGTACCTCGGCGGCGTGATTTGCCCGGGAATCCACATCTCGATGGAGGCATTGTTCGACCGCGCATCCAAGCTCCACCGGGTGGAAATCGCTCGACCCAAGACCGTGATCGGCAAGACCACGACCGGCGCGCTGCAATCCGGGCTCCTGTACGGCTACGCGGGGATGGTCGACGCCATGGTGAAGCGGATCCGAGGCGAACTCGACGGCCCGGCGCGGGTGATTGCGACCGGTGGGCTCGCGCGCCGCATCGCGAGCGAGAGTGAGGCGATCGAAGAAGTCGTCCCGTTTCTGACCCTCGAAGGTCTCAGAATCCTTTTCGAAAAGAACCGTGCTGGCGCGGCCCCAGGCCGCCGGAGCTAGGCAAGTCTCGGCGAAACGCGCGGCCAGATCGCGATAAAGTTCGGCCTCCGACCGGCCGAGGAAAACGCAGACGGGGGTAGGCCCGATCCGGCTGGCGCACGGGTTTTGCTCATCGAATTGGGGGATATTCCCCTCGTTTTTATTCGTGTATTCGGCGGTCTATTGAACTCGCTGAACACACGACGGTCGTGGAGAATTCGCAGAACAACGTGGCCAACCCAACTCCGCAGCCCAAGAAAATTCGCCTCAAACTGAGCTCCGAGGCAGAGAAGTACGTACGACGCGATGCGCCGGTTTCCGTTCGACGTATGGCGGCGGGGGGTGCCCTGCCCCTGCAGCCGATCGAACTCACGAGCGTGCTCTTTGCCCTGTTGCACGATCCTGACGATCAGGTCAAGCAGCGCGCCCAGCAAAGCCTCGAAGAACTTCCGGAGACGCTACTGACCACCGTCCTGTCCGGCCCGACCCATCCCGCCATCCTCTCGTTCTACTCCAAGCTGAAGCGAGATGACGAAGGCGCCTGCGAGTTGATTGCGCTGAACGCGGCCGCCAACGACCTCACCGTCGCCTACCTGGCCACTCTGCCGCACCGTCGCGTTGTAGACATCGTGAGCCAGAACCAGGAGCGCCTGCTTCGCTGTGAGGCCATCGTAGAGGCCCTCGGCGAGAATACCCTGACCGGTCGAGCCGCGATCGAAAGAATTTTGAAATTCCTCGGGATCAGCAGACCGGATAAGGATTCGCCAGACTTAGACCCCTTCGACAGCTCGGACGAACTCAGCGACGAGGACGCCGAGGCTGCCGTGGCTGCGCTGCTAGGCGAAGAATACGCCCACCTCGCCAAACAGCTGAGCAAAGAAGACGGGGAAGACGTCGACGACGAAGAGGTCGACGGCAATCTGTTTGCAGCGATCCAGAAAATGACCGTGATGCAGAAGATCAAGCTGGCGCGCAGCGGCGGCAAGGAGGCGCGCAACCTGCTGCTCCGAGACCGTAACAAGGTCGTCTACACCTCGGTCATGATGAGCCCCAAGATCACTGACAACGAAATTGTCACGATCGCGAACAACCGCAATTCACCCGAGGAAATCCTGCGCATCATCTCGATGAAGCGAGAATTCACCAAGCACTACCAGGTCAAGCTCGGGCTCGTGAGAAACTCCAAAACGCCACCTTCTGCCGCCATGAAATTCCTGAATTACATCCAGGAGAAGGATCTCAAGGCCCTGATGAGGAGTAGAGATGTATCCTCCGTGATCTCAACCCAAGCGCGTCGCCTGCTCTCCAAAAAGGGGAAGATCTAGTGGCAGAGATCCGGACTGATCAGAATGAAATCAACGCACGCATCGTCTACTGGGGAATCCCCGGCGCTGGAATTTCTGCGAACCTCGCGATGATTCACAGCAAGCTCAAACAGGATAATCGCGGAGATCTGCGCAAGCTACCCACCCGCATCGACCCGACGGTCGAATACGAGGTGCTACCGATCGAGTTGGGTCAGGTGAATGGCGTTCGGACACGCCTGCATATAATCGGTGTGCCCGGTGCCGCCGAACAAGCACCGACTCGCAAGCAATTGCTCGACCGGGTCGACGGTGCAGTGTTCGTCGCAGACAGTCGCCCGGAGTACATCGAAGCGAACATCGCGAGCCTGCACGAGTTGCTCGAATTCCTCTCCGACTATGGTCACACTCCGGACGATCTGCCGTTCGTGATCCAATACAACAAGTGCGATCTAGTCGATCCCTTTGTGATCGAGCGGCTCCACCGCGAAATTCAGATCCAGGGCGCTGCTGTTTACGAAGCCTCGGCCAAGACGGGCACTGGCATCCTCAAGACCCTGACGACGATCTCCAAACAGGTGATTCGCTTCCTGGGCAAACGCGAGGACGCGCTACCCAATGCAGAGCAGCCCGCCCCTGCACCGCCCGTCGAATCTGTCCGGGCCATCGAACCCGAACCCAGCCAGGATACGCAGACACTAGAAACGGTCGAGCCCAGCCCGGCGAGCGAACCGAGCCCCGTGGTCGTGCCGATCACCTCTGGCAGCGTCCTCACTTTGATGGAAAGCGCAATCCTCGCCGAAGCGGCAGACGACGTCGAAGCCGATGCCGTTGCCGCAGTCGCCAGCGACGCCCAGGCCATGCTCGATCAACCGTGGGATGCAGTTTCCCACCAGCACAAGCCCGAGGGCGGCGCACACATCGGAGCCGACTTTCGCATCGTTTCCGTTGGAGAAGCGAGCCGAGTCGGCGACCGAGGCATTTCCGTTCCACTCGTGCTCGGCAACAATGAGGGCGAGACGGTCACCCTCGCACTCACCATTCAGCTCGATCCATTGCTGGACGGCGACTCCTAACCTGTAGAGCTGGCTATGCGCAAAAAAATTGGTGTATTCGGAGTGAACGAAGAAGTCTTGCGACTCGCGCAGTTGCTCGAATCCAATCCGAATATCGAAATCGTGCGCTATTGGGCCGCAGACACCGCAGCGGCCCTCAATGACGCGTATCAGGTGGGCGCCGAAGTCGCCGCACAAATCAAGCCGCTCTTGACCGACGACCTCAACGCATTCCTGAGCCCCGGAGACCTCGACGCCGTCGTCGATTCGGGCAACAGCCCGAGCTTTGCAAGCGTGTTCCCCGACGCGGCCGACGGACACCTGCAAATCCTGAAACCACTGACCGCCAGACTCCTCTGGGCCTATGGGGTCGTAAATCAGGACCGCAAATCCGAGTTGCTACAGGCGCTGGGTGAGATCGTGGAATCGGTCGATCTGGCGATCGATTCGGACGAGTTGTTCCTGCGGATGCTCGACATCGCGGTGGGGTCAACCGGTGCGGATGGTGGCTCGCTGATGTTATTCGACGATTCACACCAGGAGTTGCGAATCCGCGTGGCCCACGGCGTCGAACGAGAGCTGTGGCCCAAGATTCGAGTGCGCCTGGGCGAAGGGATCGCCGGGCGGGTTGCGGCGGATGCGCGTTCGCTCTTGTTGCGGGGCAAGGCCGACGCCAACAAATTCGACATCGTCCGCGAACGCGCAGATATCGAAAGCGCCATCTGTGTGCCGCTGATCGTGAAGGGCCAGATCCTTGGAGTACTGAATCTGCACCACAGCTCGATCGCGAATAGCTTCGATGAAAACGATCTCCACTTCCTCGAACAACTCGCAGTGCTGGACGCCCAGATCATCGACCGCGCCCAGGAACACGAGTCCATGCGCGACCAGGCGACGCGCTTTCGCGCAGTTCGCAAGATCCAGAACACGCTCAACGCGCGGACTCCGATCCTCGAGCGACTCGAAGAGCTGTGTCAGACATTTGCCGAGCACGTGGGTGGTGGCATCGCCACCGTGTACCTGCGCGAAGAACGAAGCCAGAATCTCACACTGGCTGCGACTTCCTTGACCGGAGGAGGATTTGCCGGCGAGTACCGGATCGTCAAGGGCCAGGGCGTCGATGGTCGAGTGGCACAATCGGGCAGACCCACATTTTTGCGCGACGACGACGGTTCGGTGGCGTACATCTGCTTGCCGCTTTGCGCCGGAGAAGATAGGGTCGGCATTCTTTCGCTTCAGGTCGGCACTCTTCCACCGCGCGGACGCGGAGCTGAAGAGACTTTGCTCGACATGGCCGCGGCCATGGCCGAGGGGATTGCCCAGGCGGACCGCGAAGCGCGCATGGCCGTACGCGCAACCCGCGCCAATGCGATAAACGAAGCCGGGGTGCGCATGGTCTCGGCAGACGATGTGAACGAAGTCGCGCGCATGGCCACGTCTTCGAGCGCGATCATCATGGACGCGGAACACGCGGTGCTCCGGCTACAAGACCCACAGACCTTGCGCTACGTGATACGCGCCTACTTCGGTCCGGCGGACGGTCGTCAGCAGGAACGGCTGTTCCGATTCGACAAACAAGTTACGGTGGAGACCATACGCCGACGTACACCAATCATCGTGCAAGACATCACGCACAACACGAAATCATCGGACGCTACCGCCGACGTTCGCTCGCTGCTGAGTGCTCCGCTGAAACGCGAAGGCCGAGTCATCGGCATTCTTTCAGTCTACGACAAGGTCGCCCCGGACCGCTTCTACGCCCTCGACTTCAACGACGACGATCTAGCCAGCTTTACGCGATTCGCCACCTACGTCGAACGCGCGGTCGATAACGCTCAGTTTCATTCGCTCGCTCGGCAGCATCGAAATTTTGATCCACAGACCAGCCTGCCCAACGCCGAATATCTCGGCAAACGGATTCACGAAGAAGTCGTGCGGGCCGACGGCCGTCAGTGCGCGCTGGCAATTGCCACGTGTGAAATTGAAAACCTCGCGGAGATCGAATCCGCAGCCAGCGCGTCCCAGGTTCACCGGGTCATCCTGGGCGTGGCGGATGTGCTTCGGGGCAAGTTGCGAGACTTCGACGTTCTCGGTCGCTCGGGACCATCGCGTTTTACCATCCTGCTTCCCGACCCCGGACATTCGCCGGATCAACGTGTGGCGGAACTCGCGCGTTCGGTTGCCGAAGAAATCTCGAAGCTGGAAAAACTCAACGACCCCGTACGAATCGCTCTGGCTTTCGGCTACGCCGTCTACCCGGGTGACGGCTCGACGCGAGACGAACTCATTGAGGCCGCAGAAGTCGCACGAATCCGCTTGGGCTAGCGACCCGCCAAAGAACCTCGACCGCGCATGGCGGTCGCAGGGTCAGTCTGCAGATTGCCAGGCTAGAGCAGTTTCGACAGCGGCACGCTCGGAAGCGAGAGCGCTTCAGCGACTCCTTCGCAGACGACGTTGCCCCGCCAGAGACTCACTCCGGTGGCCAACTGAGCGTCCCGGCGGAGCGACGCTTCGACGCCCTCATTTGCCATCTGCACGATGAACGGCAGCGTCGCATTCGTGAGGGCGAGAGTCGATGTGCGCGGAACGGCGCCCGGCATGTTCGCGACCCCATAGTGAACGATATCGCCCACGAGATAGGTGGGATCCGAGTGGGTGGTGGCGTGAATCGTTTCGATGCAACCCCCTTGATCGACCGCAACGTCGACCACTGCGGAACCTGGTTCCATCGCCGAAACCAGTTTTGTACTGACTAGAGTTGGCGCACGCCGACCGCGGAGATACACCGCTCCAATCAGGAGATCACATGAGCGCACCGAGCGCTCGATGTTGCCGGGGGTCGAAGCCAGGGTATTGATGGTCCCCTGATATTGCTCCTCGATCTCGGCCAGACGTCGCAGATCAATGTCGATCAAATCGACCTCGGCACCGAGCGCACGGGCGATTCGCAGTGCATTGGTCCCGACGATGCCCGCGCCGAGAATCGTGACGCGGCCGCGCATCACTCCGGGGACTCCGCCGAGCAGCAAACCCTTGCCGCCGCAGTCCTTGAGCAGGAGCTGCGCTCCGATCTGCGCTGCCAGGCGTCCCGCGACTTCGCTCATGGGAGCCAGCAGGGGAAAGCCCCCCTGTGCATCTTGCAGGGTTTCGTAGGCGATCGCGCAGACATCGGCCTCGAGCAACGAGTGGGCGAGTTCTTCCGCTGCCGCCAGATGCAGATAGGTGAACAGCGTCTGGCCCGATTGGAGCAGCTTGGGCTCGTTGCCCACGGGTTCCTTCACCTTGACGACCATATCCGGGGTCGTCCACGCTTCCTCGCAGTCTACGATGCGCGCGCCAACTCGGGAGTAGTCCTCGTCGGAAAATCCGCTGCCGACGCCGGCGGAACTCTCGACGATCACTTCATGGCCCGCCTGGCACAGAACGCTGGCACCATCCGGCACCAACCCGACTCGATATTCGCGGTCCTTGGACTCTCTGGGAATTCCAATCTTCATAATATATCCACACGATCTGCTCGACCGCTCTACTCCCTACCCTTTATATGCTTGAATCAACAGATCTGCGGTTTCGGGACGCATGATGCGATCATCTGGACGCTCACCCGCCTTCAGCTGTTCGCGAATTTTGGTTCCGCTCACCGAAATGGGCTTCTCGCCCTTGTGTCGCTCCATCAAATCCACTCGGCCGAGACTCTCGTAGTATGCCGCAAAGCCAATCTTGCAGGGCTGGATGTGCAACTTGCCTTTCAGCTGATCGAAGATGTGGTGCGCATCGAAGTCTCCCCAGATCGCCTCCCCGTCCTCGAACGGCGCATCCGCGTGCTTGCGCCCGATGACGATGTCAGTGAAACCTAGATTTTGCCGGTAGATCGAATGCATCACGGCTTCTTTCGGACCGCCGTAGAACATCTTGATGTCGAGTCCGATCAGCTCGAACACCTCGGAGATATCATAACCTGCATCCTTCCAGATGCTCTCGTCTTTGTCGCCCTTACCCAACAAGCGGCCGTCATGTAGAGAGCGATAAGTTTCCATGCGCATGCTGGCCGGAACATCGTCACCCTTCAGTTCGCCCATCAACGGGTTCAAGACCACTCCGGTGAAGTGTCCGGCTTTGGTCAAGTCCTCGGCACCGGATACCAACGCGTATTCGTGCGCGCGGTGCAGGGGATTGCGGGTCTGAAAAGCAAGCACGCGTTCATACTGACGCGTGGCAAACAACGCCCGACTCTGGAGGGGCGAGAGCATATACTCGCCATACTCGAGATTGACTGGCTGTGCGAGGGCCCGCAACTTGCCGCCCAGCAGCTTCGTACGCGGATCGCTCTCGGTCATCCGGCCACCGGGATGGTCCGTTCGCTCTGTGCCGTAGACGCTCTTTACATACTTGGCCTTGTCATAGTCGAAGACCTCCGCGTCATCGACAATCGCTATCGCATTGCCCTGTTCGTCCCGAATCGCAACGCCCTTGCCCGCAACAATCGAACTTGCTTCTTCATCGCTGACCGGAAGCGAAAGTGGAATCGTCCACGCATAGCTTTCTCCGCCGCGAATGATTCGCTCTTCGTCGAGCACCTGATGCCACTCTTCTTTTCCCATCGGCCCTTCGATTGGCGACAGGGTGCCGTCGGCAATTCGGTAGACCGTGGAAAGATCGGCAGCGGTCACGACGACAAATGGAAGCTCCGCGGCCTCCTTCAGAAAGTCATTGCGTTGGCCCAGGGGCACGACCCGGTTGACCGGTGCGTCGAGTCCGCCGTGAATCGGCACAGATTGAATATTTGACATGGTGCGTTCTCCTTCCTTCCTTGATCTCATGTCGAGGTCGCGCAGATTCGCGGTCGACTTCTCTAGATTTCGTATTTCCTTCCGAGCTCATCTCGCGCCCCGGCCGAGCCACTACCAGATCGGCCATTCCACTGAGGCACCGTCGTAGAGCAAGCGATCTCCGGTTCCGTCGAATCGCTTTACAAAGAGACGGTTCAATCCATTGTGAGCCGACACGTAAGCGACAAATTTCCCATCCGGCGAGATCGCTGGCGTGTCTTCGTTTCGAACCCCCGGTCCCATGGGCGTGCGTCCGCTTCCGTCTACGCGCACGCGATAAGTCTGAAGATGACCTCCACGGCTCGCCGCGTAGACGATCCACTTGCCATCTGGCGAGAAGACCGGATGCAGCCCGGGTGCGAGTTTCTTGTGGTCGCCTCGGGATTCAACCGCCTGAACGACCATGTACGGCAACCCGCCTCGTTTGGAAGCCAAGGCTTCGATCGTCTGCGGAGTGAATACCACGTAGCGACCATCCGGGGAGTAGGTGATGTGGCGAACCGCAGCCCCTTCCACCAACAGCCGATCCCGCATCCGCGGCTCGCTCTTGTAAATACTTGTCTCTACTTCGCCGTTGACGTCGAGCTGAATGACCCCGTAGGCGAAACCTTCGTCCGGAGCATACGCGGCGGCTAGATAGTTACCTCTCCCACCCGCAAGGTTTTTGACTTCTCCGGTCGCAAAATTGAGTTCATAGATCTGAAAGCGATCGCTTTGGCGATTACTCGTGAAGATCAAGCGCTCTCGGTCTGCGGACCAGGACAACGGCCGAGCCCCCAACGGAGCCTGAACGGGATACGTCACTTCGAGTGTTCTCGGATTGATCAACGCCAAGCGACCTGGATATCGATTTGCGGGATCCTTGCTCGACCTCCTCCATTGGGAAGTGAGGCTGCCCAGATCCATCACACCGGGTTGCTGCCTGCTACCCCTTTGTCCCGCAGCTTCGGTCAACATTTCTTTGCGGCGACGAGCATTTTCGCTCTCCCACATTCGAACGGCGATCATGTCGTCGGGCAACCTGGCCCGCACGATAGTGTTGCTCGCGCAGCCGAGCGATCCGAGAACCAAAGCGGCGGCAATTGCGCTCAACATCGCGCGACGTACGATCGGGGTAGCGTTCACGAGGGTTCCGCCTCCAGGCTGCGACCTGTGAAGGGTGCACTGGCGCCGTCGCGTTCGAACACGCCGAGTTGATTCACCTGCCCATCCCAGACGGCGATCACGACGTGGGCCACGTCCGGAAACGGGAACAGCTCGTGCTCTGCAAACTCCTGGTCCATCTCAGAAAAATAGGAACCCGCGCCAACATGGGAGTGATACACCGCGGAGACTGTTTCTCCGTTGCTCTCGGCATTCTCCAATGCCTTGAGGTAATCGGATTCATTCATGTAGAACGCCTTCTTTCCGTCTCGCGGATACCGCTGCGGATCCTTCATGTGATAGAGCGTCATTTCATTGCGACAGCGATACACCGTGCGAAAGCGTCGTACACTGTCGCCAGTGATCAAACCGCAACACTCTTCGGGTTGAGTCTCGCGCGCATGCGCGCAAAACTCATTCAACACCCGCCCCGCGATCAAAAGAGGCGGACGACCTTCATCCAAATCGATGCGCTCGCGACCCATAAGTTGGCCATCGTGTCCGCCCCAACCATTACGTCGGGCGCTAGCTGATAAAACGTGACGGTGTCCATCAATGCTCTCGCACGAGCATCGGTTGATGTCTACAACTTGCTCGACCACGCATCCTCCCCCGCCGCTGAGAACGCTCCCGAGCGGCTCGACACCCACGGGGGTGCGTGGACGGCGGGAGTCTAAGCGAGGATGTCTCTCGATGCGACCGTGATCCGCCTTAAAGCAAGCGAGATGCAAATCGGGCGCAGCAGACAGAACTGGGCGATTTATCGCGAATTTGTCAGCGATCCAACTCGAGCAAGCGCAACGCCACATTCTGCGCTCGCGCGATCGTCGCGCGTTATGCTCGTCCCATGAGCAGAGACACCCAGTGGTCGCCGGTGGAGTTGTCCCGGGTGTCGTCGCGCATGAATCGGGCTCCCTTGGTTTTGAATCCAAACGGCGCCATGGCGGCTTCTACCCGCCCCTGCTCTTGCGCGAGCAGTCCGGAGAGCAGCACCGTTCCCTTTTCGTCTATACATCCCGCCAGCAACGGAATGATCGGAAACAGCTCGCTGCGCAAAAGGTTCGCGACCACGAGATCAAACGGTTGTGCCTGCAGCGCCTCGATTCCCCCGACGAAGAGCGACAGACGATCCGCGAATCCGTTCCGCTCGGCCCACTTGCCCGCCTCGATGACAGCTACCGAGTCGAGATCGAAACCCACTGCCCGCCCAGCCCCGAGAGCAAGTGCCGCCATCGCCAGCACACCTGTGCCCGTCCCCACATCGAGCACTCGGATCTGTTCGCTGAGGTCGGGGGACAAGACATCCAGCCATTCGAGAATCAAACGCGTCGACGCATGCCCACCAGTCCCAAAGGCTTGCCCGGGGTCGATTACGATCTCACATTGGCCGGGACGCAAATCGAATGCAACGAAGGACGGACGCACGACCAGCCGCTCGGAAATCTCGATCGCCTCGAGTCCCTGCTTCCATGCTTCTGACCAGTTGCGTTCCGAAACGAGTTCGGGTTTGCCGTCGATGCGCCCCCCAGCCGCCGTCGCCGCGAAAACGACTTGCTGCAAACAGGAGTGCGCCGCATAAATGAGCAACAAGATGTCCTGCGACCGCGACCTCTCTTCCATACCAGCAGCTCCTGCCCCCCAGCACTCGGCGACGATCCGATCGGCGGTCGTTTGCAGGGCCGAGTTTTCTTCTTCTGCGGCTCCGGCCGCACCCGTGGATGAGTCGATCTCCACGACAAATCGCACACAGAAGAAGTCCTCTGCTCTGCTGCTCATGTCGATCCTCTCCGTAGTTGTGCAGCTGAATAGCACCGGCTGTTACTACGGGCACCTCGCCGTGGGACAGACCAAACTTCTATTGGCACGTCAATCGGTCGACAAACTGCTCGCCAACCCCGAGACCGACGAAGAACTCCGTTCCAAACTGCAGTTGGTGCAGCAGGCTCGCGAGTTCGCCGCCGAGCTGGGGCTCGAAGTAAAGGGGCAATACACGAGCTATGTACCGTGGCCCCACGACCGAATCGTCACCAGCGTAATTGCGACCAAACCCGGCAGCATCGAAGCCTCGAATTTTCGCTTTCCGATCGTCGGAGCGGTTCCGTACAAGGGTTTCTTCGACCGGGAACTGGCGGAGCGCGAAGCGGAGCGGTTGCGCGGACTGGGAATGGACGTCTGCCTCGGCGCCATAAGCGCGTACTCGACCCTGGGCTGGTTCGACGATCCGTTGACCTCGCCGATGCTGAACACGACTCCAGAACGCCTGGTCGAAACGGTGATCCACGAACTGGTACACGCCAACGTGTTTTTGAAGAGCCAACCCGATTTCAACGAAGGCGTCGCCAACTTCATCGGTGAAGAGGCGGTCGTGCTCTTCTATTCGCGAGACATGCGGTCTGGACTGGGAGCCCATGCAGATACAAACGCGGACGCAAACAGCGTAGACCCGCGCGTCCGAGTGAGCGATGACCGATTGATCGCAAAGACCTTGATGTCTCTGCGAGACGACGTCGCGCAACTCTACGCGACCGAGATGCCTGAACGCGAGCGCCAGCTGCAACGCGACAAGCTCGAGACTGCCGGACGCAAAACCCTCGCGGCCCTCGCTCTCCAATCTCGCAGTGCCAGCCAATTTGCCGAACGAGCTCGGATCAACGACGCGTGCCTGGCCATTCAGGGAACCTACGTATCCGACACGCCCCGCCACCTCGCAGTCCTCGCGCAGCTGGATGGCGATCTCGTCCGCTTCATCGCACGACTTCGCCTTGTTGCCGAGGTCGACGACCCGCGCTCGACTTTCTTTGCTCCGTAGCAGAGTTGGATCGCCCCGCTGCGCCTCCGTGCGCCGGCAAGCTTCGGCCCGTTGAGGGAGACGGCCCTCATGCGAGCGCGATGAGAACCCGATGAAGGAACCTCAACCGTTTCTCATACCATTTGCGCCGACGTCTCGAACCCGGTGTGCCGCTCGAAATGGGGATCATGAACACCATCATGAACAACACCGGCGATGCCATCTCGCTCGACCGAGCCTCGCAGCTCGCGAAAGGTATGCTCGAGAACATCGAATCTGCGCTGCGGGGAAAACCCGAAGTGGTGATGCAAACCGTCATCTGCGTCCTCGCGCGGGGACATCTATTGATCGAAGATGTCCCCGGCGTGGGCAAGACGACGCTGGCACGAGCGACCGCCTGCTCCATCGATGCGGATTTTCATCGCGTGCAGTTCACCAGCGACCTCTTGCCCAGCGATCTCACCGGCATCTCGGTTCCGGAGTTTGCAGACGGCAGAGCTAGCCAACGTTTTCGCTTCCAACCGGGCCCACTGTTCGCAAATGTAGTGCTCGCAGACGAGATCAACCGAGCCAATCCAAAGTGTCAATCTGCTTTGCTCGAGGCGATGAGTGAACAGACGGTGAGCGTCGACGGCACGACCCATTCGCTGCCAGATCCCTACTTTGTGGTCGCTACCCAGAACCCCCTCGAACACTACGGAACCCATCACTTGCCGGAATCTCAGATGGATCGATTTCTGATGCGAATCGAAATCGGTTACCCGTCCCCCGAATTCGAAGCCGAAGTTCTCCGCGAGGACCCCGCAGCGAATACCCTGCCCGGTTTGCGTCCAGTCGTTACGCTCGACGAACTTCGCGCGATGCAGCATCTCGCCAGTCAGGTGAAGTTTACCGACGACCTCGTCTCCTACTTGTTGGAGATCGTCGAACAAACCCGACGACACGAAGCGCTCGACCTCGGCGTTTCGCCCCGAGGTGCTCTCGCCCTGCGCCGGGCCGCGCAGAGTCGCGCCATGATCGATGGGCGCGACTACTGCATTCCCGAGGATGTGCGCGAACTCGCAGTGTGCGTGCTCTCCCATCGGATGTGGGCGTCACTGCGCGGAGGCGTGCGCCCGGGAGATGAGGAACCGACCTGGATCCTGCGCGAAATTCTCGATCGAGTTCCGGTACCACTCTAGGAACCCGACGCATGTCCAGAACCAAATTCGAGCAGTGGAAGAAGCGCATTCGCCTGCTCGGGCGAGCGCCGCGCCAATTGCGCCCGACTCGCGCGGGCTGGATGTTCCTGCTGATCAATCTCGGCGTCGGATTCGCCGCGCTCAACACGGGCAACAATCTGCTCTATCTGGTGCTGTCTCTTTTGCTGGCCTTCCTCACCCTTTCGGGCCTGCTGTCGGAGTCGGCGCTTCGGGGGATCGAAATTCGTCGCACCCTGCCCCGAGAAATCTACGCCGGCATCGACAATCCGGTGCGACTCGAAGTGCGAAACTCCCAGCGGAAAGTTTCGGCGTTTGCCATCGTCGTCGAAGACCGCTGCTTATCTCCTCAATTGAACAGCGCTGAGGATCTAGACGAATGGCGCCTTGTTTCAGATCGCGATCTCTTGGGGGTCGGTCGGGTCTTCGCGCTGCGCGTGGGCCCCGAGTGCACGGAATCGCGCAGTTATGCACTGCATCCAGAGCAAAGGGGAGAGCTTCGATTTCATAGCGTTCGCGTCTCTACCCGGTTTCCGTTCGGTCTGTTTCTGAAGTCACGCACCATACACGCCCCCGACAGTGCCCTCGTATTTCCCGCGATCGAGCCCATGCACAGTGCGTCACCGAGTTCCGGAGAAGAATCGAGTTCAGAGGCGTCCGCCCAGAATCGAACTGGGGGGAGTGACATCACTGGGCTGCGCGAGTGGGAACCAGGTGATTCCCTGCGCCGGGTGCACTGGAAGAGTTCGCTGCGGCGCGATCGTCTCTACGTTCGGACCCAGCAGGAAGACCATCAGGCCGAAATCGAGGTTCGCTTGCGCACTCGCGGTACGTCGTCCCATAGCCCCTTTGAGAACCGCGT
>JADFNE010000083.1 GCA_022563535.1 Myxococcales bacterium | reverse complement strand
CCAACATCCGGCTGCTCTCGCTCCACAATTCGCCCCTCGACGTCGCGAGACCAGACATAGAGCACTCGGCTGAAGTTTTCAGACAGGTAGGGGATCAGGGAATTTGAAAAGGAGTCGCGGAAAATGACCGCTCGTGGCAGTGCAGCGCCCGGTACCCCATGGGCTAGCGGTTTTTGTTCCCGCTCGAGTTGGGCGTAGTGCTTTGTCTTCTTTCCCATCAATATTTTAGAGCGCGGATCGAGTTTGATCAACTGCGGGATTTCTTCGCGATAGACATCGCTCAGACCCACCATGGATGTGAGACCAATCCCGCGGCCGAGATACCGGTTCAGTTTCACTTTGACCGGTTGCAGGTTGTCGGCGAATTGCGGCAGCACTACCGCCACCGCGGCCAGGATTTGGCGATAGGCGAGATAGGCGCCGACATCGTTCCAGTGGGTATCGGTCTTGTGATAGACCCGTTCCTTTTGCTTGGCCTCGAGCAGGACCGGCATCAGGTCGACCACCTGCACAGTCGAGTGCTCTTTCAAATATTTGGCGAGTTGGGCGTGCTGTTCTTCGACGCCAACACGAGGCAGATGGTCTGGCATGTACTCGGAGTAGATTTGATGTTTGTTCGGGGCGAGCACCAATATGAACGCGACACCTCGTGCCGCCAGCCAATCGCGCCTCTCTTCGAGCACCTGTCGCCAGGTCTCCAGTTGCTCCGCATCAAAGCGCGCAATCCCGCGGTATTGCGCGACTGCCGTTGGGTCGTTGACGAAGAACCAACCCTCTTTGCCGACGATCAATTTTTCCGACGGCGAGGCGCCCAACCAACCCACCTTGACCCGGGCATGTAGCGAGATCATGAAATCGCGAAAGGCGAGATGATCATCGAGATAGCCTTCCAGTCCTCTCACGTATTCGACGAGCCCGCCACCGTCTGCTCCATAGCTGGGCATGGTTGCCAAATAGCGATTTTCGGACTTTGCGATCGGTCCAGGATCGAGGACCAGGGACAGCGTGGACCACGCCACCAAGGCGAATAGGAACAGGACGATGGTCGTCGAAGTCTCGATTGACTTCGCTCTTGAGGGCTGCGTTTTGGTCTCAGTCATTTTAACTTCTCTGCTCTGCGTATTCCGCAAAGCGATCCTCGAGCGCACATTTCAAAATCGAAAATAAACAAACGGACTGTGGGTCCCCGCAACCAACGAAATCGAACTCCCGACGAACACCCACACCAAGCCCGCAACACGAACCAGGGCGAATCCGGCGGGCCCCGCCCACGCGTGCACGCGCTTGCGCGCTGCCCCCATCCACGCACCCGAGAGCACCACCGCAATGGCGAGCCACAGACCGAGCTCGAAGTCGAGGTAGAGCGCGAGGGGATATTCGACCCCTACGAAAGCTCCCTGCCCGAACATCGCGGCCAGAAAATCGATTGCATGCGAAAGATCGTCGGCGCGGAAGAACACGAACGCGATCCAGACGACGAGCAGCGTGTATCCCTGGGCGACGGGGCGCCACAGCCGATTCAGCAGGCTGCCGAAGGCGGTCCGCTCGAGAGCGACGAACATCCCGTGGACGAGCCCCCAGACGACAAAATTCCAATTTGATCCATGCCAGAGGCCACAGAGCAAGAAGACCACCATCAGGCTGAAGAAGCCCCGACCGGCAGACCTTCGCCCCGAGGTCAGGGGAATGTACAAATAGTCGCGGAACCAACTCGAGAGCGAGATATGCCAGCGACGCCAGAACTCTTGCAGAGAACGCGAGATGTAGGGGGCGTTGAAATTTTCGGGGATGTGAAAGCCGAACATGCGACCGAGTCCGATCGCCATGTCGGAGTAGCCCGAAAAGTCAAAGTAGACTTGCAGCCCGAAACACGTCACGCCCAGCCAGGCGACGGCGGGATCGAGCGCGGCCACGGGGATGGCAAAGATACGGTCGGCCGTGACCGCGAGCTGATCTGCAATCAAGACCTTCTTGCCCAGCCCCACCACGAAGCGTCTAATTCCGATCGCAATGTCTTCAGCGGTCGCGTGGCGCGAGATCAGCTGCGCCGCGACGCCGCGATAGCGAACGATCGGCCCGGCGATCAGTTGGGGGAACAGTGCGACGTAGAGTCCCACGCGAAACGGACTGCGCTGGGCCGACGCATCTCGACGGTAGACGTCGACTACGTAGGTCATCGCCTGAAAGGTAAAGAACGAAATGCCGATCGGGAGATGAACGGGGTCGATGTTGATCGGCGCGACGCCCAAAGGCCCGAGCAGCGCATTCAAATTGTCGACGACAAAGTTCGAATACTTGAAAACGGCAAGAATGGACAGATTGAGCGCGATCGCGAGCGCGAGGATCCCGCGCTGCTCCGGGCGTCCCCGGGTCCCTTCGATCCAAAGTCCAAAGGCGTAGTTGAGCGCGATCGAACCGATCAAAATCGCGGTATAGGCGAGTTCGCCCCACGCGTAGAAGAACAGGCTCGCGGCCAACAAGACCCCATTCTGCAGCGAGGTCCGGCGCAACGAAAGAGCGAGCAGAAGCACCGAGGGCAGGAAGAAGACCAGGAAGATGGGAGAGCTGAAGAGCATCGACTACGCCGACTCCCGGGTCGAAACCATGTTCGCAGGCGTTTGTCCCGACAGGATCTGCGCCACGCCGCTGGCCGCCAGTCGCACCATCTCGCTGCGTGTTGCCAGCGTTGCGCTGCCGATGTGTGGAAGCAAGACCGTGCGCGGCGCGGCGAGCAAGCGTGGGTGAACCTCGGGCTCTCGTTCGTAGACATCCAGGCCCGCCGCAAACAGTCGGCCTTCCTCGAGCGCGATGGCAAGCGCTTCTTCATCGACCACCGGACCGCGCGCGGTGTTGACCAGCACTGCGGACTCTCGCATCAAGCCGAGCCGGCGGGCGTCAATCAAATGCTTTGTTTCGCGACTGCCCGGGACGTGGAGGCTCAGGACATCCACCCTCGGGAGCAGTTCGTCGAGAGCAGCGACATATCCCTCACAACCGGTATCGCGACGAGCGTGATGCAGGACCTGCATGCCAAAACCCGCGGCGCGACGGGCGACGGCCTTTGCGATGCGTCCATAACCGACCAACCCCAGCGTCGCCCCATGCACGTCGCGCCCCAGAAACTGGTCGATGACGAAACCGTTCCAGCGATCGCCCCGAAGATCGGACTCCGCATTGGAAGTGAGCCGCGACGCGGCCAGGATCAAGAAGAATGCGAGATCTGCGGTGGTTTCGTCGAGCACCCCGGGTGTGGCGCAGACTTTGATCCCAAGTCTCTCGGCGGCCGCGAGGTCGATATTGTCCACGCCGACTGCCACGTTTGCGACGACCTCGAGCCGGTCTCGACCGGCTTCGAGCACCGCCGCATCCATCTTGTCCGTGAGCAGACAGATCACCGCATCGACGTCTTTTACCGCGGCGCAGAGTTCGCCGTGTTCGAGGGTGCGATCGTCGTCGCTGCCGTAGACGATTTCGTGGTCTCGCAAGAGCGCGAGTCCGTCTCCGGGCAGACGACGAGTTACGAGAACGCGGGCCATGAATTTCAGACCGATCCGCTGCCTCGAGCGGGTGGCCCGAGGCGAATCAACTCAAATTTTAGAATTTTGCCCACGCGGCTCTCCCTTTATGCGCATGATCTGTGCGAACGTCGCGAGTACGTTCTCGCTGAACGTTAGGACAGACTGCATGGACCGCACGGAGAGCCCAAAACCAGACTTCCGCGACAGCATCACCGTGGTTACGGGTCTCCCGCGCTCCGGCACATCGTTGATGATGCAGATGCTGGAAGCGGCCGGGGTTCCGATCCTGTGCGACGACGAGCGGAAACGCGACTCCTCCAATCCGAACGGCTACTACGAACTCGCCGCCGTCAAGGCCACCGCGCGCGACACGTCCTGGGTTGCCCGAGCGCCGGGACACGCGGTAAAGGTCATCCATGCGCTGGTTCCAGTTCTTCCGCGCGACCGTTCCTATCGCGTGATCTTGATGCTGCGAGATCTGGCCGAGGTGATCGATTCCCAGGCGCGAATGCTTGCGGCCAGGGGTCAGCCAGCGGGGGAACTGCCCGAGGCGCTACTCGCGGAGATCTTCGCGGCACAGCTCGACGAAACCCGGCAGACCCTCGAAGCAGGCGCGTGCTTTGACTGGATCGAGGTACAACACGGTAATCTGATCGAAGACGGCCGGGTCGCGGCCCAGCGGGTCAGCCAATTTCTTGGCCTCTGCGATCCCGGCTCCAGTCCCGACACGGCACGAATCAAGGCCATGAGCGCAGTCGTCGACCCAGCCCTGTATCGCGCGCGCAAACAGACCTAGCAGCCCGTTGAAAAACCCTTCGGTCGCCAGGCTGCTAGCGGGCAAGAGATTACACTCACTCGCTGCATCACGTATTCTAGACATTCGACCCGCTAGGAAAGAGACTTTGAAAAACTTGGTGTTCATTGCCCTGCTCGCGATCACCCTCACCGGCACTGCCGCGCAAGCCGCAGAAATCTCGATCGTCGTGACGGTGCATCCCCTGGCGTTGTTGCTCAATGAGATCGGCGGCGATCGGGTTGCAGTCCATGTACTGGTTCCGCCGGGTGCGAGCCCGCACAGCTTCGAACCCAAGCCGAGTGACCTCGTCCGCGTCGCGCGCGCGGACGCCTTCTTGAACGTGGGAGGCGGCCTCGACGATTGGGCCGCGAGGCTCTTTGCAACGGCCCACGACGACGGACAACCAACGGCCGTCTCATCACTGCTCGGCCTGGTGGGCCGCGAAAGCCTTTCCAGCGATCGCCATGCAGGCAGAGCCGATGATGAACATACCCACGGCCACGAGCGCGGAGACGATCCTCACATCTGGCTCGACCCGATCCTGGTCCAAGCAGAGATCGTTCCAGCGCTGGAGGCATTGCTGATCCGCCACGACCCGTCGGGCGAAGCGCATTATCGATCCCGAGCCGCGCGCTTCCGCAATGACCTCGACCGACTCGACGGTGAAATCCGCCAGCTGCTGGGAAGCGAGGCTCGTCACTACGTCGCGTTTCACAATGCCTGGCGCCACTTCGCGGCACGCTACGGGCTCGAGGAAATTGCCGTGGTGCAGGAGATGGCCGGGGAAGAGCCGACACCGAGGGAACTCGGCAACCTCGTGCGCGCTGCACGTCGCGCAAAGCTGCGGGCCATCCTGGTCGAGCCGCAACTCAACCCCAGGCTCGCCCAAACCCTGAGCGCCGAGTTTGGCGGAACTACGGTGCTGGTAGATCCACTCGGCGACCCCACGGACAGCG
Organism: Myxococcales bacterium; assembly: GCA_022563535.1. Taxonomy (NCBI): domain Bacteria; kingdom Pseudomonadati; phylum Myxococcota; class Myxococcia; order Myxococcales; species Myxococcales bacterium. The sequence goes on along the minus strand of JADFNE010000083.1, from coordinate 9,233 downwards.
AGCGCTCGACATACCGGGGGCTTCTGCGCTTCAATGCGCGGGCGTTTCGCCTGGCGATGATGACGACATCGCCACCAACAACAACAACACCAACAACGCCAAGGCGCACCGCGGAGGACCGATGAGCACAGCGAGCATCTCCGAGCAGCCCGAAGCAGTCGTTCGCTTTGACAACGTGTGCGTTGATCGACGAGACCGGCGCGTACTCGAAGGCATCAGCTTTCAAGTCAAGGCGGGCGCATTCGTCGGGCTCGTCGGACCCAACGGTGCGGGCAAGACGACCCTGCTCAAGACCATGTTGGGGCTCGTGCAACCGACTTCGGGCAGCATCGTGATCCTGGGGCAATCACCGAGCCGCGATCACCGGGCTCCAGCTGGGGTCGGCTACGTCCCCCAAAGACCCTCGATCCCGGCGTACTTTCCCGCGAACGTTGTCGATGTCGTGGGCATGGGCCTCCTGCGCGGCTTGAAACTCTTTTCTCGGCCCAGCAAAAAAGACCGCGCTGCGGTGATGCGCAATCTCGAATACGTCGGCATTGCCGATCTCGCAAAGCGAGCGGTGGGGGAACTCTCGGGCGGTCAACAGCGCCGGGTCATGCTCGCTCAGGCGCTGTGTGCCAGCACGCGCTTGTTGGTCCTGGACGAACCCACGATCGGACTCGACCTGCCGGCAGAGCACGAGTTCTACGCCCTGCTCCGCCAGCTGCAATCAGAACTCTCTCTTTCGGTCATCGCGGTCTCGCACGATCTCGTGGCACTTGCGGGAGAGTGCGACGAACTCGTCTGCATCAATCGCCAGATGCACATTCACGGGCACCCCGAAGAAGTCATTCACAGCCACGCCATTCAAGAGGCGTACAGCTGTGAATTTAATTTTCTTGCGGGAGAGATCGCTCACCACGAGTCGGGAAATCACGCACATACTTCCGACGAACAGCTTCCCCTGCTGCCGGAGCCGGGCGATCCACCCGAGAACGAGAACTAGGCAATGTTTGAATTTGCCTTCATGCAGCGAGCCCTGGTCGCCGCGGTGCTGGTCGGCGTGGTCTGCGGCGTCCTCGGCTTCTTCGTGATCTTGCGCAAGCTGTCCTTCATCGGCGTCGGCATCTCCCATTCGGCGTTGGGCGGCGTCGCGGTGGGCTTGCTGTTGGGGATCCATCCGCTGTTGGCGGGAGGGGTTTTTGCAATCGCGGTGGCGCTGGGTATTGCCTGGCTGGGACCGCGGACCCGGCTCAGCGAAGACGCGATCATCGGCGTGTTCTTCTCGGCCTCGATGGCGCTGGGGGTCGTGCTCTTCAGCCTGCAGCGCGGCTATCAACAAGATCTCTTCGCCTACCTGTTTGGAAACGTGTTGGCGATTTCGAGCGGCGAACTCTACACCCTGGGCGCAGTCGGCGTCGCTATCGTCGCAACCCTTGCCCTGGTGTTTCGCCAGTTACTCTTCGTCTCCTTCGACGAAGAGATCGCCCGGGCCTACGGGCACCGGGTAGACGGCCTCAATGCACTCTTGTTGATCCTGGTCGCCCTGACCGTAGTGATCGGCGTACGCCTGGTGGGGGTATTGCTCATCCAGGCACTACTCGTGATTCCAGCCGCCGCCGCTGCCTTGTGGACCAGCCACTACCGCGATCAATTGCTGCTCTCTACGCTGTTCGGTGCGGGCTGCGGGGTCTGTGGCCTGGCACTCTCGTATCAACTCGACATCGCCGCGGGAGGCACGATCGTGCTGGTGGCGACCGGGGTCTTCGCCATCAGCGCACTGCTGGGGCGAGGTCGCGCCTGAATGGTCGAGCTCCTCACCCTGGCCGCTGTGGCGTTCGCGACTTCGATCCTCTCGGCCATCATCGGTATGGCGGGGGGGATTACCCTGCTCGCGGTGATGCTGCTGTTTTTCGATCCCCTGATCGCCATTCCCCTGCACGGCGTGGTACAGCTCGTCAGCAACAGCTCCCGGGTCGTCATTCACCGTCCACACCTGCGCTGGGATCTGATCTGGCGCTACGGCGTACTGCTACTGCCAATGGGATTTGTCGGAGTGGAGATTTCTCAGCAACTGCCCCCGGCCTTCACCAAGGGGTTGATCGGCGTGTTCGTTCTGGCCGCCACCTGGGCACCCAAGCTCCTGCTGCTCGGGGCGCATCCGGAAGACAGCGATCCAAAGCGACGCTTCCTTTTGTTGGGCGGTGCGGTCGGGGTACTGAACACCACGATCGGCGCCACCGGCCCACTCATTGCCCCGTTCTTCTTGAACTTGGGACTCACCCGATTTGCCTTGATCGGCACCAAGGCTGGCTGCCAGGTCCTTGGACACCTCGCCAAACTCGTGATCTTTGGCGTGGTTGGTTTCGCCTATCTAGAATATGCACCCTTGCTCGTGGCCCTATGCCTGAGCGTTGTCGTTGGGACCCTGGTTGGGAGCAAGCTGCTGAATCGCGTAAATGAGCGCTGGTTCGTACGGCTCTACAAAACCGTGTTGACCGTGATTGCTATCTATCTCGTCGTCGGCGAAATCGCGCGGTGATGCGCGTCAAACTGGAGAACGAAGCTTGAGTTCCCTTCGCGTCCAGTTCATTCACGGCCTCGAGAGCAGCCCGCAGAGCACCAAGGCGAAAACCCTCGCCGAACAATTCGAAACCTTGACTCCGGCCATGCAGACCGACAATTTTGAAGGCTGCGTCGCACAGCAACAGCGAGCCCTGGAAGAGTTTCGACCCAATGTGATCGTGGGGTCGTCCTTTGGCGGCGCAGTGGCGGTCGCGCTGCTTCAACGCGGGTTTTGGCACGGCCCGACCCTGTTGCTCGCCCAGGCAGCGCTGCGCAAAGATCTGGCCTGCGAACTACCCGAGGATGTGCGGATCTGGCTGGTCCACGGAACCCGGGACGAGATCGTCGACCCGGAGGACAGCCGCCGCCTGGCCCGCTGCGGATCGCCTGACCTCGTGCGCCTGATCGAAGTCGACGACAATCATGTTCTGAGGGCGAGCGTGCTTGACGGGTTGTTGGTGCAGTGGGTGCGAGAGATCATTGCAGCTGGCGATTCAGTCGGGAGCTAGCTTCAATCCGGCGTTGCTGTCGCGCGAGGAACGCTAGACTCCGCGGTCATGCTGCGAAGCCCGACCTCGTCTCCGGATCGTTCCACGCCTTCATCGAGCTGCGCGCTCATTCTGGTCTTACTGATTGCAAACTTGTCGGCCTGCGCCGCGCCGATCGGAGTCAAGCGCGTTGATCCGAAGAAAGTCCATCGCGAACTCACGAGCGATGTACTCACCACCGGTGAACTGAGTTCGAGCACGGCCAATCTCTTGCGCTACACGAACCTCTCCGAGGATTACTCGAAGCGTCCGGACGAGGTCATCAACCTGATTCACAAAGTGATCGTGGCTCATGCGCTTGCCGGTGAGCCCACCTCCCGCGGCGCAATGATCGCGCTTGCCGAGTTGTCGTTCCATCACGCGACCGAATCCAAGAATCGGCAATACTTCATCATCGCAGCGATTTACTCGTGGTTCTATCTATTTCCAGAAAATCACGATTTCGATCCCGATCCACTCGACCCTCGCACGCGGCGGGCAGCGAACCTCTATAATCGAAGTCTGACGCTGGCCTTGATCGACGAAGGCGACACGATTCGCTTCGAAGAACGAACCGTCGAGCTTCCATTCGGAAAGGTCACGATCGAACTGGAGCCTTCGAGCCTCGTATGGGGCGATCGTCGACTCGTAGAATTCATCCCCGTGTCCGAATTCGAAGTACGGGGGTTTCGCAATCGCTATCGACGAAGCGGAATCGGCGCTCCACTGGCGGCAAAACTCGAGCCCATCAACCCCGATGCGGTGCGCGATTCGTATCTTCCCAAGCGACTGCGCCTACCCGTTACAGCGGTGCTCCACTTCGAACGGGACGATCAGGCCCTCGCCAACGGAGAGTTGCGAGCAACGCTCCGGGTCTACGCGGCGGCCGATCGGGAATCGATCGATATCGGCGGGCGAACCGTGCCGCTCGAACTCGAACCCACTTCGACCCTCGCCTCGATGCTCGCCGAAGAAAACCCCTTGTGGCGCGATTTCAAAGCGTTCTTTGCCGGCGACCGCGCGCGTCTCCGGGAAGGACTCGCGTCGCTCGAACCGTATCGCACGGGCCGCATCCCGGTGGTTCTGGTTCACGGGACGTTTTCGAGTTCGTCGACCTGGGCCGAGATCCTGAATGACCTGATGGCCGACAAGGAAATTCGAAAACACTTCCAGTTTTGGATCTTCGACTACAACACGGGAAATCCGATCGCCTACTCGGCCTGGCTCCTGCGAACAGAAATTACGCAGTTGCTGGACAGCATCGATCCGGAACGCACCGACCCCGCGCTCCAGCGCATGATCGTGGTGGGTCACAGTCAAGGCGGCTTGCTCACCAAATTGACCGCAGTCGACTCGGGGCTCAAGTACTGGCGGCTACTCACGGACACAGATCCAGACGAAATGAAGCTCAGCGAAGAAAGCCGCAAGATTCTCGAGGGCGCGCTAATCGTGAAGCCGGTACCCGAAGTAGAGCGCGTGGTATTCATCGCGACTCCACATCGCGGCAGCTATCTCGCCAACTTCGACATCGCAAAATGGATCAGCCGCTTTGCCCAGGCGCCGCTGAACATTGCGACGGCGACCTACGAATTCGCGACGATCGACCAAGACGCAGCGTCGAGACGAAAGATCGCACGCGTGTCTGGTTCTTTGGACAACATGAGTCCTGGCAGCAAATTTCTCGAAGCGGTGAATTCCACACCGGTCATCGACTCAGTGGCGATTCATTCCATCATCGCGGTCGACGGAGACGACCCACTCGAGACCGCTTCGGATGGGGTCGTGAAGTATCAGAGCGCACACATCCAGGACGTCGAGTCCGAACTCATTGTGCCCTCGCCCCACACCTGCCTCCAGCACCCGTGGACGATCGCGGAGTTGCGCCGAATCCTGCTGGGACACATCGGGTTGAAGCGTGCTGGACCGGAAGAGTTCGCCCTGCCCTGACCTCGCTCAAGTGTCGGAAACCGACGCTTGCCGCGACTGATACACACTCACGAGACGCGCGATCAAGATCGCCAGGAAGAGCGGCCCCACAACAGCTTCGGTCGTGGACAGCACTCGGGCGGCGTGGCTCACGGGGTGAATGTCGCCGTAGCCCAGGGTCGTAAGCGTCGTGAAGCTGAAGTACTGCAACAGATTTTCGAGGTGTTGTCCCATGCGTTCGGCGGCGGCGGCCAAGGGTACGTCGCCCAACATGTAGGAACCGCCGTTGTACTTCTCGACAGCCACGTGAAGGCGCGTGAACAGCACACCCAAAAGGAGGTAGACATTGATGCCGCCCAGGATGTGATCGACGCGTACACGACTTTGTGAAAATATGTCCGTCAGGATATGAGCCACGATCAGAAGAAAAAAGCAGGCCACTATGACGGGCCCGGCGACCGTCAACCCGATTCCATCGATCCAGCGGGATAACAGGCTCGGGATTGCGATGATGAGTGCCGCCCAGAGGAAATGACGACGACCGCTCGTCCGCAGAATCCCCACAATGATGAGTGCAGACCAGGCAATCCGATTGATGACACTTTCGGTACGATGTCCGGGCAAAAAGGGCACGACAACGAGGAGCAAGAGGAGCACCGCAAGCAAAACCGCGTTACCCCCCAAATCGTCGAGGAAGGAGTTCGAAGCAGTGGAAGAAGTCGTTTCTTCTGAGTCGCCGTCACGCACCATCGGTCGTTTCCCCGGCTCACGAGCGTTCGATGCCGGCGAGAGAGTAGGCGACACACGGGCGGTCCTGCACTGCCTTCGATTTTTTTTGTGCCTCGCCCTGTTGGTGTCTTTGGTGGGTTGTCGATCAGCCCGCCATACGGTCGAGCCGTACCGAAGCGATCTCGAAGCAGCCGACAGCCTGGAAACGCGTGCGAACGAGTTCTGTGCATCGCGCCGCGCCGCCAACCCACCGCACATGTTCGTCACGGACGGCTGCTCGATGTTTCCCGATTCGGACTGGGTGGAGTGCTGTGTCGAGCATGACATCGAATACTGGTGCGGTGGATCTGCGGACGAACGACGTGCCGCAGACCGCGCGCTACAGGCCTGTGTAGCGAAGACAGGCCGTCCTACCCTCGGATGGTGGATGGACAAGGGCGTGCGAATGGGTGGCGTCCCGTGGGCCCCCACCTCCTGGCGCTGGGGTTATGGGTGGAATTGGCCGACCGGCTACGAGGCTCAGAGCAAAGAAGAAGATTCTTCAGCCAAATAGCTGCGGCGGCCTACTGCTCCGGGTAGAGTAGATCGGTAGCAGAGACTGTGCTGATAATTATCAGGGCGTCTTGGTCGTCTTGGTCGTCTTGGTCGTCTTGGTCTTGGTCGTCTTGAAAGACGAGGGGAAGACGGGGCTCCAAGGCAAGTGATCGATCCGATTGGTATCAAGGAGGCGGCGCAATGCACGGTTTTCGCGGAAGGCGCAATGGCGCATCAACCGCAGCAACAGTCACGCTGGTGGCCATCACCGCGTTGTTCACTGGTGGATTCGGCTGCGGGGACGCACCCCCTCCTGCCGCGCCTGAAGCTGTTCAGCCCGTAAAGATCCTTGAGATCTCGGGCGGTACGAACGTCGAAACCCTCGAGTTTCCGGGCGAGATTCGCGCCGCACAACAAGCCGAGCTGGCGTTTGAAAACGCGGGGAAGCTGATCGAACTTCCAGTGCTCGACGGTCAAGAAGTCGCCCTGGGTGAAGTCCTGGCGCGCCTCGATCCACGCGACTTTGAGGACATGCGCGACGCCGAGAACGCAAAACTAGCAAATGCCGAGGCCGACCTCTCGCGCGTCAAAGCGTTACACGCAGCAGATGTCGCGTCACAACAGGAACTCGATCGAGCGCAAAGCCAATACGATGTCGCGCGTGCAGACGCCAGTCGGGCGCTCAAGAAAGTGGAAGACGACGCGGTCATCACCGCACCGTTTGCGGGGACCGTCGCAAAGGTACTGGTCCAAAACTTCCAGAGCGTCCAGGCAAAACAAACCATCGTGTTGATTCAGGACACATCGACCCTCGAAGTCGCCTTCGCGATCCCCGAATCTGCACTGGCGGGCCGCCGCCCCGGCAGAGGGAAGCAGGAGCGCAACGCCCTGCTGCAGCCGAGAGTCATTGTTTCGTCGATCCCGGGACGAAGCTTCCCGGCGAGCGTGAAAGAATTCTCGCCCACGGCCGACCCGACCTCCCGTACTTTTCAAGCGGTCGTCACCTTCAAGAAGCCCGCGGACATCACGATTCTGCCGGGCATGACCGCTTCGGTACGGCTCAATTCCCCGGACGGCGGCGACGGCGGGTCGGGCATCATTCAGATCCCGGCGACTGCCGCGTTGGCGGACGAGCAGGGCAAGGCATATGTATGGAAGGTGGACCCGTCGAGCATGCAGGTCAGCCGCTCTCCGGTGGAACTCGGCCCGCTCACGGGCAAGAGTGTCACGGTGACGAGCGGCCTGGCAGGTGGCGACTGGATAGCGGTGTCGGGCGTGCACCAGCTGCGTGAAGGCATGCGCGTCCGCCGGCACCAGGGTTAACCAAGAGCGGAATCCAGCAGATGAATCTTGCCACCTTTGCAATCCAGAACCGCGTCTTCACGCTGACCCTCACCGTCCTGATGATTGTGGGAGGTCTCCAGACCTTTCAGGGTCTCTCGAGACTCGAGGATCCCGAATTCACCATCAAAGACGCCCTGGTGATTACTCCCTACCCCGGCGCCTCGGCGACCGAAGTCGCAGAAGAAGTCACGGATGAACTCGAGATTGCCGTGCAGCAATTGGGGCAGCTCGACGAAGTCAGCTCGAAATCTGATCGCGGACTCTCGACGCTCACCGTTACGATCAAGGAGCAGTACGGGAAAGAGGATCTCCCGCAGATTTGGGATGAGTTGCGACGCAAGGTCAGTGACGCCCAAATCAATCTACCGCCCGGCGCCGGTCCCTCAATCGTAGTAGACGACTATGGAGACGTGTACGGCGTCTTCGTAGCGGTATACGGCTCCGAGTATTCCTACGCAGAACTCAAGAAATACGTCGATCTCCTGAAACGTGAGCTTCTGCTCGTCGACGACGTGGCGAAGATCGCGACCTATGGCGAGCGTAAAGAATCCATCTACGTGGAACTCTCGCGGGATCGAATGGCTCAACTCGGCTTTTCTGTGGCGGCCATCGCCAGTGAGCTGCAGCAGAAAAACGAGGTCGTCGATGCGGGCCGGGTGAGAGTGGGTCGCGAATTCATTGCAATCGAGCCATCGGGTTCTTCGACAACGATCGAGCAGTTGGAAGGAATCTTGCTGCGCGGCGGCGATCAGCAGATCTACCTGCGCGATGTCGCGACCGTGCGCCGGGGCTACGTGGATCCGCCCGATCATCTGATCCGCTTCGACGGAAATGCCGCGATCGGCCTGGGGATCTCGACGGTGTCGGGCGGCAACGTAGTCGCGATGGGTAAAGCGCTGCGCAAACGCATGGATGAGCTGCGAACCCAGACCCCTCTCGGGATCGAATTTGGAATCGTTTCGCTGCAGTCAAAAGCGGTCGAAATGGCAATTTCGAGCTTTGTCCTGAGCCTCGCCCAAGCGGTCGCGATTGTGATCGCGGTCCTGCTGTTGTTCATGGGCGTTCGCAGCGGTTTGCTGATCGGGTTCATCCTGGTGCTCACGATCAGTGGAACCTTCATCATCATGGCACCCATGGGAGTCGCACTCGAACGCATCTCGCTCGGCGCACTCATCATCGCGCTGGGGATGCTCGTCGACAACGCAATCGTGGTCGTCGACGGCATGCTGATCCGGCTCGGCAGAGGTGAAAAGCCCGAGGAAGCCGCCGCGAAGGTGGTGTCACAGACTTCAATACCGCTGCTCGGAGCGACGGTCATTGCCGTGCTCGCATTTGCCGCCATCGGCACCTCGGACGATGCAACCGGCGAGTTTTGTCGATCGCTCTTTCAGGTAGTACTCGCTTCACTGATGCTGAGTTGGTTGACCGCCGTTACCGTAACCCCACTGTTGTGCGTAATGTTCCTCAAAGTTCCCGCCGCGGGCTCGGACGGCGTTGAGGATCCCTATGCCGGACGCTTCTATGTCGTTTTCAAGGGATTTCTACGCAACTGCATGCGGATGCGCTGGCTCACCGTAAGTCTGGTCCTCACGATGTTCGGTGCCTCGATCTGGGGCTTTGGCTACGTGG
>JADFNE010000082.1 GCA_022563535.1 Myxococcales bacterium | reverse complement strand
CGACTTCTACAACAAGCGCGCGGCGGAGGATGGCGTGGACCTCCTCACGACCACCAAGGTCATCCAAAAGGGAAAGGGCAAGGTCCGTGTCTACATACTCAGTGCGGCACCCGCCTACACACTCAGCGAGTTCCGGGTAAAGACTGGGGACGAGGTCCAGATCATCCAGACCAACCTGGACCGAATCGAGGATTTGACACACGGCTTCTGCATGTCCAACCACGACGTCAACATGGTGGTCAATCCTCAAGCCACCAACAGCATTACCTTCACCGCGGGGGCCCCGGGCGTGTACTGGTACTACTGCCCGTGGTTCTGCCACGCGCTCCACCTGGAGATGCGGGGCAGGATGATCGTCGAGGCGTAGGTTGACTACCAGACTACTCCTCTTGCTGCTGGTTCTCATCTCGGGATCCTGGGCACTCGACCCGCGCGTTGCGCTGGCCATCGGGGCGGGAACGGTTCCGACGTCCCTGGACTGCGGAGTGATGCCGTGCGCCAAGATCATGCCGCAGGCCGAGCAATTCCGACCGGTCGATGGCGCAGCGCACTGGGATGCGCTCGGCGAGGATGGCGAGGTCGTAGGCTGGTTGGCGCTATCCCCAGACTTTGTCGACCTAAACGCCTACTCGGGAAAGCCCCTCGTCACCTTGCTCGGCCTCGACACCGACGGCGTCATCACCGGCGCTCAGGTCATTCACCACAGCGAGCCAATCCTGTTGGTGGGGGTTCCCGAGCAGGCACTTATCGACTTTGTGAACTTCTACGCCGGGCACTCGGCCCTGCAACACATTGTGGTGGGCCGATCGGATAAACCCGACGTCGTCTCCGTCGACGGAATCTCGGGTGCCACCGTAACTGCGCTGGTTCAAAACAGCACGGTGCTCGAAACGGCGCGGTCTCTGGGCGCCGCGGTGGGGGTCATCGCCGTGAGCACCATGAACCACGGACACTTCGTCGAGGAAGCCGTACCGTGGACCTTCCAGCAGATGCTCGAGAGAGGCGCACTCGGCCATATGCTCGTCACCCATGTCGACATGGGAGTGGACGAAAGCGCGGCTCCCTACGTGAATCTCTACTTTGGCGTCGTGGATTCGCCTCACATCGGCCGGTCGTTGCTCGGCGAGAACAGTTACAAGTACTACATGGGTCAACTCGAGGATGGTGAGCACCTCTTCGTGATCTTCAATAATGGCAGTGGCTCCTTCAAAGGCTCGGCATTCGTGCGCGGCGGTATTTTCGACCGCGTGCGCGTCCAACAAGGCCTGCGCGAGATCACCTTCCGCGACTCCGATTACTGGAACCTGCCGGAGGCGGCCGCCCCGGACATGCCGGAGGTGACCGAGGGCGCACTCTTCGTGTTGCGCGGGGGGCGCTTTGATCCGGGCTCACCCTACGAGCTGATTTTTCTGGGAAGTCGCTACGACCGTCGCGGCGGATTCACGCGCGAGTTCCGCGAGTTCAGCGCGAGCCACCAGCTCCCTGACACTCTCTATTTGGTCGACGAGAGGGAGACGGGCATCCCCTGGCGCCAAGCATGGCTGAACCGGCCCATCGAGTTGGCTGTCTTCGCCACGTATCTGCTCACGGTGATGGGCGTCTTCCTGGCCCGCAAGTACACCTTCGTCGGCATGAAGCGTCTCGGTCGCCTGCACATGGCGAGCATGATCTTCAGCTTCCTCGTCGTCGGCGTGTATATGGGTGCCCAGCCCTCGGTCACGCAGATCCTCACGCTGTTGGGAGCGGTGGTGCACGACTGGCGCTGGGATCTCTTTCTGAGCGAGCCATTCGTCTTTATCTCGTGGATCTTCATCCTGATCGTCTCTTTGATTTGGGGGCGGGGCGTCTTCTGCGGCTGGGTTTGCCCCTATGGCGCGATGAACGAGCTGGCGTTCAAGATCTCAAAAAGGCTGGGCTTCAAGGGATACGAACTACCAGACCGGGTCCACCTGAAGCTGCGCTACCTGCGCTACGTGGTCCTCGCTCTACTTGCCAGTGTCTACCTATGGGACAGCATCTTGGCTGAGCGCATCGCCGAAGTTGAGCCATTCAAGTCGACCTTCCTGGTTCCGATCTGGACGCGCGAGTGGGGCTTTGTGGCTTGGTGGCTCGTGCTACTCGCGCTTTCGTTCACTATGTATCGACCCTTCTGCCGCTATCTGTGTCCCATGGGAGGAGGCATCGCACTGCTCAGCAGCTTCCGACCCTCCGGGCCGAAACGCCGTGCCTTCTGCAGTTCATGCAAGATCTGCACGCGCGGTTGCGAATCCAGGGCTTTCCGGCGGGACGGCACCATCGATTCGCGCGAGTGTCTCTCCTGCATGGAGTGCGAGGTCATTTACCATGACGACCAGGTTTGCCCGCCGTTGATCGGGCTGGCCAAGCTCGAGAACCGCTTGGACCTTTCTCCCCGAGAGCAGCTGAAGGTCAACAAGCTCCGAGCTGACGTGGTGGACATATGAAGTGGCGGATGTTCGAAAGCGTGATGCTCACAGTCGGCTTGCTAGCGGGAGTTGCGACTACTAGCTCGGGGGCAGTGACGCGGGTCGATACCGAGACCGACCGCGGAAATCTGCAAGCGATACTCGACCGCGCCACACCGGGCGATGTAATCGAACTCGGGCCGGGTCACTACGAAGGCCCGATCCGAATCGAAAAGCCCCTGACCCTGCGCGGCCATGGAGGGGTAATCGATGGTGGCGGTCGGGGAACCCCACTCGTCATCGTGGCCCCCGGTGTTCGTGTTGAAGATCTCGTGGTCAAGCAGAGCGGAAAGGACATTGGCGCGCCCGATGCTTGCATTTTCGTCGAGGCATCGGCGACCGGAGCCGTGGTGCGCAACAACACCTTGCGCGACTGTGCGTTTGGTATCTGGGTCCATGAGACCGATGGCGCGCTGATTGAGGGCAACCACATTTGGGGACGCAAAGAAGTGAGGGTGGCGGATCGAGGCAACGGCATTCATCTCTTCAATGCGAGCCATCTCGTCATTCGCGACAACGAAGTGCATGATGTGCGTGACGGTATTTACGTATCCGCCACTGAGAACAGTCTGATCGAGGCCAACCTGGCGGAGCACGTGCGCTTCGGCGTGCACTACATGTATTCGCACGACAACGTGCTGCGAGACAATGTGATGAACAACAACACCCTCGGCATCGCGTTGATGGAGAGCCACAATCTCATCGTCGAGGGAAATCGCGCCTCCGGCAATCGTCGCGAGGGTCTACTCTTCCGGGATCTGCGGGACTCGGAAATTCGCCACAACGTGCTCGCGCGAAACGGGAGCGGAATGTTTTTTTACTCGAGTACCGGAAATACGATCGAGGACAACGTACTACTCGACAACGAAATTGGCTTGAAGATCTGGGCTGGCACCCGGCGCAATCACTTGGAGGGCAACGTGATCCGCGGAAATCGAGAGCAGGTATTTTATGTGGGGGCCGAGGATCAGATCTGGGGCGAATCCGGCCGGGGCAACTACTGGGCCGACTACCTCGGCTGGGATCAGGATGGGGACGGGATCGGCGATCGACCCCATCGGGTAGACAGCTTCACCGCTGTCTTGCTCTACCGCTACCCCAGCGCGACACTGCTGCTTCGCAGTCCGGCGCTCGAGATCCTCTCGCATATGATAGACCGCCTGCCGATGCTGCGAACGCCCACCATTGTCGATCAATCACCTCTTCTCAGGGAGCCGGAGTCATGAGGGGTTTGCAAGTGCGCGGCGCATCGGTGCGATTCGGTTCATTGCAGGCGCTCGACGACGTGAGCCTCGCGATCGGCGACGGGCGTGCAGTAATGCTCGTCGGCCCCAACGGTGCTGGGAAGTCTACCCTGATCAAAGTGTTGCTCGGCCTGGTTCGCCCCGACTTTGCGGTTTTCGAAGCCGACGGCAAGCCGGTTGAGATCGACAACGACTGGAAGCGACGCATCGGCTACTTGCCGGAGGCCATCGCCTTCTCAGAGAATTTGTCCGGCCACCAGCTGCTGCGTTTTTTCGCAAGCGCGCGAGGCGTCGCGCGCAGCCATGTGGACAGGGTGCTCGAACGGGTCGGTCTCGCCCACGCCGCGCCACGCGCCATTCGCGGTTACTCGCGTGGCATGCGGCAGCGGCTGGGTCTGGGGGTCGCCATTCTCTCCACACCCGATCTGCTCGTGCTTGACGAGCCTACTGTCGGCCTCGATCAGGAGGGACTTTCGGTGTTGTGGTCGGTGATCGCCGAGTGGCGCGAGGCCGGGCGCATGGTGCTTGCCTCCACCCACGATCTCGCACTGATGGAGCGACGGATGGATGAGATTTGCGTTCTGAGAGCGGGCCGGGTTCTCGCGCACGGGACCTCGGAGGATTTACGCCGCAGTGCGGAGGTTCCGCATCGCATCTGGTTCGAGGTAGCCCAGGCTCCAGACGCAAAGGTGGAACTCCTGTGTGAGGCCATGCGCAAGTGGGGTAAAGGACAAATCGAGCGTGTGGGCGATCGCATCCTGGCCGAGGTGGCTTCGGATGAAACTCTCGAACTGGTGGAAATTCAGAGCGGATTCCCGGGTGTGGTGCGTGGTATTCGCGTCGAAGAGCCGACTCTGGATGTTGTGTATGACAAGCTCGTGCTCGAAGTAGGAGTCGCGTGATGGGACCCGTCGGACGAGCACTGATTTGGCACGAGTTGCTCGAGCGAATGCGCGACCGCTGGGTCGTGGTGATCAGCATTCTATTCGCGCTACTCGCCTCGGGCGTGGGGCTCTACGGCCGAAGCGCTGAAGCCGAGGTCGCGAAGCTCACGGGGCCTAGCCTGGTTACACTGGCCAGCCTGCTGGTTCCACTGGTTGCCCTCGTGCTTTCGCACGATGCAATAGCGGGCGAGCGCGAGCGCAATACGCTGGGCCTGTTGCTCTCACTACCCGTTGGACGGTTCGAGGTCGTATTCGCGAAGCTCATCGGACGGAGTCTCGCCCTGGCGGTGGCTGTTGGTCTGGGGCTCGGCGCCGCCATCGCGGTAAGTGATCCAGACGGGGCCCGCACGTTGCTGGCGTTGATGGGACCAACGCTGCTGCTCGGCTTGGCATTCCTCTCAATAGGACTTCTGATCTCGACGGTAACGCGACGTCAGGCGACTGCCGCCAGCGTGGTGGTGGTGGTGTGGTTCGGTCTCGTCTTCTTTTATGACCTGGGCATCCTGGGTCTGCTGGTCATCAGCGACGGAGGGCTCCCGCAATCGGCGGTCTCAGCCCTCGTGGTGGGGAATCCGGCGGGCCTCTACCGTGTTCAAATGATGTACCAACTCGCCGGACCCGACGTGCTCCGAGATCTTGGAATGACCACGGGTTTGCCAGGGACAGCAATTACGTGGCTGCTCTGGTGTAGCTGGATCGTCGTCCCAGCGCTGATCAGCGGCGCGCTGCTGTCGCGACGCAAGGTGGTGTAGTGTCGACTGGATCCATATACCGGCGAATCGCCGTTGCAACCCTCGCTGTTGCGCTCTCGAGCTGCGATCCTTCGAGCAATAGCACCGCGATGAAGGTCCACGAGACCGTTGCACTGAGCGACCAAGAGGACGAGGTCTGCGGAATGCTGGTGCACGAAATGTCCGCACCGCGGGGTCAGGTCGTCCACCGCGACGGGTCTCGCTTCTTCTTCTGTTCGCTCGGCGACATGCTCGTCCATCTGAGCGCACCGTCCCCACACGGGCGTGTGGAAGCCACATTTGTGGAGGTGATGAGACCGGATGAAGATCCGATGCAGTCTCACACAGGCGTTCATCCCTGGGTGCCCGCAAACGAAGCCGTATTTGTCATTGGTATCGATCGCCCTGGCGTCATGGGCACGCCTGTTCTCGCTTATGCGAATCAAAGCGAGGCAGCGATCGTGATGGAGGCCCACGGCGGAACACGGCAGTTGGACGTGGCCGGGTTACGCAAGTGGTGGAAGGCGCTCGATCGCTGATCTTGTGCGAGCTCGCAGGTATCGGTCGAGTCGCCGCCGTCACTTGCTGCTAAGCGACTCCATGCGCATCCGCCACTTCGGCCCATTCGCGCCGGATCCGTGCCGTCTTCCTTCGATGTCGCTCGTCACCCGGGGCTTCCATCGCGGAACGGCAACGTCGTTTGCCTCTCGCGCTTGTCGCAACGCTGCGCAAACGCAACCTGCCACTGCGGTCGCGCTCGGCTACTGGAGCGGCGTTCGCTTCTTCGGGTCGACGAAGGGGATGGCCGTTGTGCGACCAGCGACCGCTCCCGCCGGCGTCTGCACCTCGAGCTGGGTGCCGGGCTCGGAGATCGCGGTGGGGACCCAGACGTAGCCGATGTTGCGCTTGAGGCCGGGCGACCAGATCGCATTCGTGACGAAGCCGATCTCCCTCCCCTCTGCTCGGACCGGCCAGTACTCCGCCAGCTCCGCGCGCAGCTCTGGGCCTTCGATCTCGATGCCGACCAGTCTCCGTTTCACTCCCTCGCGCCGGATGCGCTCGAGTGCGGCCTTGCCGAGGTAGTCGGCCTCCTGGTCCTCGACGAGACGCTCGAGACCCATCACCTCGTAGGGATTGTTATCCAGTGTGATGTCGGAGCCGTAATTGAAGATTCCCGCCTCGAGACGTCGGGCCTCCGAGGGGGCGATCGGTCGGATGTTGTGCGGCTTCCCCGCCGCGATCAGCTTCTCCCAGAGGTCGTCGCCGCGAGTGGGGTCCCGGAGGTAGATCTCGTAGCCGACCACGGCGGTCCATCCCGTTCGGCTGATCACCACGGGGATGCCATCGAGTTCGGCCTCCCTGCACCAGTAGTACTTGAGGTCGAGAATTTCGTCGCCGAAGAGGCTCCGCATCGTGTCCTTCGATTTCGGGCCCTGCACCTGGATCGGGTAGACGGGAGGGTGGGAGATCGTTACGTCCATGCCCGAGTTCGCGGCGACGCCCATCGCGAAAATCCCGGCGTCGCTGTCGGCAAGCGCCAGCCACCAGCGGTCCTCCTCGATACGCAGCATCACCGGATCGTTCAAGATGCCCCCGTCGGGCGCGATGACGGGCATGTACTTGCACTGCCCCACCTTGCATTTCGTCAGGTCGCGGCACGTGAGGGTGTTGATGAACTCGCACGCGTCCGGTCCTGAGATCTCGACGATGCGCTCGCAGCCCACGTCCCAGATGGTTACGTCGTTGACGAGCGCCCAGTACTCCGTCTCGGGATCGTCGTAATAGCCCGGAAGGTACGTGTGGTTGTAGATGTCGTAGGCGCTGCACCCGTAGCGCCGCGTGGCCTCGAAGAACGGAGTCTTGCGGTACCAGGGGCCGAAGAAGAGCGTGGCGCTGTTCTTCAGCATCTCTGCGTTCGGTTCGGACATAGTGACCTCCTCGGTCGGTTACGCGCACGGGGCCGGCTGGCAGAATTCGGGTCAAGCCAACAGCGCTATCAAATCGAAGAGCGAGATAATTCCCACGAGTTTATCTCCCGCTTTTCCGGGCTCGACCACCATGACTCGGTGAATCCGATTCGCCAGAAGCTTCTCAACAACCTGCGGGATCGTGTCCTCGGCTCGAACCGAGACCACTCCTGGATTCATTACGTCTGCAACAGTTCGGCAGAGGAGCAGTTCAGCGATCGGCAATTCGCCGAAATCGGCATCGCAAATCATTCGAACATCGCCTTCGCGATAGTACTCGGGTCGTTGATCGAAGCCTTGGTCCTCCGATTCCCTATCGCGCATCAGGTCGCTAAAAGACAGAACACCGACCACATGCCCCACCTCGTCGACAACTGGAGCTCCGCTGATCTCCTCGCTCAAAAGGGTTCGACGAGCAGAAATGAGAGAATCATTAACTCCAATCTTGATGACGCCTGTTTGCATGACATGCTTCGCACACTGCATTTCGTATCCTCCTTGAGACGACCCCGCCTCGGGTCGCGTCGTCGCCCATCGAGAGGATGGGAACTCGTATTCGGTACTCCTTCTGGAGCTTCAAGATTCGTGCCGAAACGCTCTGATCTCCAGAGCGATGTTGCGCTGCAGATTCAACATTGTGTGGCAGGGAGTCCCTTCCTTACGGGTCAATGTGTCCCACCAACGCATGAACTCGATGAGCTTGCAAGCCGGCGCCGCCAGTTTCGAGTGTTGCGACGCCCATTTCCGAATGCCGATCGAAATTCAAAGATGGTCTGCAAATTGCATTTCTAGGGCTCTGAGGACAGATCCATGTCACGAGCCGCGCATCGACTCCGGTACCTACGAGAGGAACTCGATCGTGCGTTTCGAGCGGACCGAGAACTGCATCTCCGAGATCGACTGCGGCGTCGAAATTCGCTGCGATTCGAACCGGAGAAGCTCTCAGAAATCTGCGGTGTGAAGAATCAGAAGGCACTCGCTCTCTTGTGTGAGCAGCAATCACGACCCGAACGCCTGACTGCACTCATGCTTGTCCCGATTTTGCTGGTCGTATGGGCAGATCGGAAAATCATGGACTGGGAGCGGGGCGAAATATTTGACGCGGCCGAAGTGGCGGGCATTCGGTTCGAAACCCCGGCTTTCCAACTCGTCAGTCAATGGCTTGAACACCGACCAAAGAAAGAGCTGCAAGACGCATGGAAGAAGTATGTAAGGGAACTCTGTCTGGAATTCAGCGCGGCAGATCGCGCACGCCTTGCCGAGTGTATTCTGCGCCCCGCACGCCAGGTCGCGGAAGCGTCGGGTCGGGTGCTGGGTTCGAGATTTCGCCCTTGGCGCAGTGAATGGCGGGTCTTGAGAAGTCTAGCCAGAACCTTCAAATGACTAGACCGGTTATGCGTCGAATTGTCGCATGGCCACGGTGACTGTGGACCGACGCAGCGTGTCTCGATTTTGGTGAGGAGAGAAAACTAGCTGCCTGTTTCTGCACGATTGGATCGGGCCTTGTTCCAGCCTCAGATCGAATCAATAAATCAGACGAACCGCCACGTTCCTTCACGGGGCATAAAGTCCCAAGTGTTGGGCAAAGTACCGTGCTCCGTTCGCCAATGGGATTCGCTGTATCACCAAGGAGCCACACAGGTACAAGAGCAGACAATAGGATCACTGCGAATTCCGGCACATGCCTTGCTTTGTCTAAAGGTAGGTCGCGGTCCCGTTAGTTGAACCCGACTTGGAAACACATGTGGCTTCGTCGGCATGTTTCGCGATGCAAAGAATGGACAAGCAGAGAAAGATATCCCGCGCAATGTTGACGGCTTGCGTATCGAGGGGAGGAGCAACGAATGAGTTTCAAGAAGATCCTGGTCGCAGTGGACTTCTCTAGTCATTCTGAGGCGGCGTTAAAACTAGCGCTGGATCTGGTCGAGAGCGGTGGCGGAGAACTCCATCTGGTTCACGTCTTTCCCGAGTTCATGGCCCTGGCACCGCCTTACGGTCCAGTGCTGCCCGCGGACTTCGGCATGAAGCTAGAGCGCTCGGCAGTGGAGCATTTCCAGCAATGGACGGACAAGTTTTGTCCAGCCGAACTCTCAGTGACGACCCACGTACGACTGGGCCGTCCCTCGAAGTGCATTGTCGAAGCCGCAGACGAACTCGGGGCTAATCTCATCGTGATGGGAACTCGAGGAGCGGCTGGTCTGGAGCATCTCTTCATGGGGAGCGTCGCAGGCCGTACGATCCGCACTGCTCACTGTCCGGTCCTCACGACCCAGGGAGAGGCATGAAGCAGAAGGATTTACTCCCGAGCGCAGAGCGTGATCAACACTCTAGTGGTATCGGTAGAGGTTGCGATGACAATGGCAGCATATGAGTCTTCGCGACGTACAAAAACTCTACATGGATCAAGTTCGCTCAATTCATTGCAGATTCGATTTCGTCGAGGACCTGCCGCTCGTTCCTTGAAATTGAACCTACGCCCATGATCCCGCCCGACGCCTTCGCGATCTCCTCCGCCCGGTCGAGCAGGCTGCTGCGAATCAGTTCAGATGCGCGCGCATCGAGATGTCTCAAGAGACTGGCAATGTAGCCTCGCCAGATTTCCATGAGCTTTGGATCAGGGCCATGGGAAAGCATGGCCTCGAAGAACAGAAAACTTGGAGTGTCTTTGCCGATCTCTTCGGTCATCGCCGCCTTCAATGCCGCGGTGCGCTGATCTTGGGCGAGAGAGCCGTCCGCCCAGGCCATACAGATCAACGGCGCGAGACTCAATGCTTCGAGGCTGCTTGATCTCACTCCCAATTCGAGGATCCTGTCCAACAGGCCTTCATTCGAGATCCCAGTCGCCTTCGCCAAGTCCCTCCTGTCCCGGGATTCCTCCCTATTCTGGTGAAGTCGCTCAATCAACTCCGCATCGTGCTTCGCGAAATACACGGCTTCGAATGCTCTCTCTCTTTCCTTAAAGATATCTTTTTTCACGGAGGCGCCGTTTCTTGGGTGTTTCGTGACGGAGTTGGTTCTTCTACGCGGCCTTGGCTGTCCGATTGGTCTTCGCCGGTCGCCGGTGCTTCGATTTCAATGACGGCTCGACTACTTTCTCGAGTCTCCTCAGAAGCTCGACGATTTCTCGCCGCACCGGGTCGGTCAACACGCGCCAACTCTGTTCGAAGTCGATACCAATCGGGCTGTTTGTATTCCGCAGCCGTTCGACGATGCGCTGATAGCGCGCTTCGATTTTCTCGATCTCGTGGTCGAGATCCCTGAGACGTTTTCGCAGTCGGGTTGTGAGCTCGGCAATCGACGGAGGGAATTCGGTCTTGCGGCGGCGATTCCGAAAGGCAGCAGTTTTCGAACGAGTAGACTTGGACTTTTTAGCCGAATTCGCGGTCGTCTTCCCTCCGGAGCTGGAGGCCGCCCTCTTGGTGCTCTTTTTTGCTGTCGTTTTCGCGCCGCTACTCCGGTTTGCAGCCATGGCTTTTCCCCTAAGTTGATTGGAAGGAACACCCCTACCCGTATGTCTTTCCCCGGCAGGGCACTCGCCAAGGGTGCAAACGGCGTGCCGCTTCATGTCGGCCCAGAGAGGAGGCTACGGTGAGATGCATTTGACGCGCAGTGGCGTGATGCCACGAAAGATCCCAACCGGCGAGGCGAAAGGCACCACAATCCGACGGTGACGCCTTTGATCTCTAATCGAGAATCTCGCCAACACTCCACGTACCCCCAGCATGTATTGTGCACGAGCACTGGACTGGCACGTTCCATGCAACCGTTTCTGGAGTGCCTCCCCCTTAAGAAGGTGGCTCCAGGCAGAGCTGTTCGCTGTGATCCTTGGACCTCCAATGCCGCGAGCCACCCGAATGGAGAAAGCCATGCACACATCTCCCGAAGAGATGACACCCAACGTCGAGATCACCTCGAGTCGAATTTTGATTTTTGACGACGACCTTGGCGTTCGCCGCTCTCTGCGGCGAATCCTTGAAAAAAGTGGCCACCAGGTCTTCACGTTTCCTTCTCCGATGCCGTGTTCACATTGTCCTTCCGCGGCCGGCGAGAGATGTGCGGACGTCATACTCAGCGACCTGTCGATGCCGGAAATGCGAGGCATCGATTTCATAGAAAATCAACGAAGAGTGGGGTGCAAGATTGACTGCTTTGGACTCATGTCGGGATACTGGGAGGACCGGGATCTAAACCGCGCCAAAGAACTCGGTGTTAGAATTTTCTCAAAGCCGTTCGACATTTATGAACTCTACCGATGGGTCAATGAGGGTGCTCGACGGAGCAAACGTGTCCTGGTCGATCACATCTTCCAAAGCGCAGGCATGCAGAGCCCTGAGACGTTTTCGAGGGACAGGCGGATGCGCAGATGTTGAACCCGGGCACAAAATTTGACGAGGTCGAAGGATGACGCGACTTGTGAAGTGAGACTTCTAGTCTCTACACCAAGGCGCGTGTAGCGCCTATCAGCCACACAATGGCGATGCAATCCATCGCATCACACCGCCCAAAATCAACGAGTGCCAGCTCATCCAGAGATAAATACGCCAACCCATGCAATTCAGCGTTGCGCTGCTGAATCTCGCATCGTATCAGAAGCGCTCTCGACGTCCGCACGGCGGATAATTTCCCCTCATTGCGAGACTCACGATCGCCCGCATCGGTCGGTTGCACCCAACGAGCGTCATTTGGCACGGTGCCTGCATTTCAAAGCAGAACAACAAGATCTACGCAGAAAAACAATTAGACAAGAGAGGAATCGGTTACCTGAAATGCAAAACGACAAAGTCTTTATCGTATACGCTCTATCACTCCTCGCTGGGATCAGCACCGTAGCCACGCTCGTTGTGAGTTCTGGTGCAAGCAGCTTCCCCTCACCGCTCTACTTCATTGAGCACGTAACCCTTGCCTTGATGATTCGCGGCTACTACAAGAGTTTCGACGGAGCCGGTGGCCTCTACGCCGTAGCGAACGGAGTTCGCTCCTACCTTGGCCTGGAAGGCATCGCGATACCCGCCGCCGCTGCGCCGGCCTCGCAGTAGCGAGCGTCGCCGCAGTTTGGCTGCCGCTCAATCCGATCAGTGGGGCACATCGACTCGTGGCGACGACAGCGAGTCCCGCAAACGGCCCATCGCACGACCAAGCCTTTAGCCTCGTGAGCTAGAAGCGGTACGGATCCTGCATTCCTCAACGATCAAAGCCCTGGGCGCATGCGAAGAAAGTGGCTGGCGCCCTTCAACAGAGAGGATATCTGGTGGCACCAAATTACGAGCCCGAACAACTTGCGAAGCGAGTCTTTTACTTGACGATGGTCGGCATTTCGACCCAAATCGCAATCATCGTACTGTTGATCCACTGATTTGAGGCCAGCTCAGATGAATCCGTAACGTTCGACCTGCGAGCCGTATCGCGGGACCGAGCAATGGGGATTGCAACTATGCCCGAGTACCGCGGGAGTGATCCCTCCGCATTGGGCGTCGAGTTGGGGAACGAGGCCGCGAACTACAATGGCAAGAGGTCCGTCTATCTCTCAACCGGTAGACATGGAATTGATCACGAGAAGATGTCTCGAAACTTGATCAGAGAGAAATTTCTAAGTGACCATCAAATGCTGCGAGGCAAGGCCGCCGTCGTGGCTGCGCTGGCTCTCGACGTCCTGCGCGGAGACGAAGACCTGGCATCTGCGCTTCGCATCAAGGGTGAGGAACTC
Source organism: Myxococcales bacterium (assembly GCA_022563535.1). Classification (NCBI taxonomy): domain Bacteria; kingdom Pseudomonadati; phylum Myxococcota; class Myxococcia; order Myxococcales; species Myxococcales bacterium. Next base: position 1,842 of record JADFNE010000082.1, on the reverse strand, counting down.
TACGCGCAATTACTGGATCACATGCAATGGGAGGAGAACCTGCTGTTGCCACTCTTGGCGAAGTCTTCGCACGGAGCGTGGACCGGAGCCGCGATCATCAAGGAACACCAGGAACAACGCCTGCGCCTCGATAATTCTCTGACCAAGCTGAGGCACCCGGATACATCGTTTGCGAGCCTCGGTGGCGAGTGCCTGGAGTTCGTTCGTTGGCTAGAGGTCGACATGACCTCCGAGGAGAGAAAAGTTCTCCGCTGGTTGTCGGAGGCGGAGTAGGTTCGAGTCTCTTCAGACGGTTCGGCTGAAGATGGGGTCTCCGACCTCGCGCTGGCCGGGAAGATATGTGTCAAAGATCATCGCAAGGTTTCTGAGTAGCAAGCGCCCAGTCGGCGTCACGGCAAAGCTGTCCTTGGCGTCAAAAACGACCAATCCGTCGTGCGCGATTTCTTCCAGAGCGCGAAGCTCCAGCGCAAAATCTTCGCCCATTTCTCGCCCAAACTCGCGACGGTAGTCATTTCCCGCAACTCGCCCTGAACACATGATCCGTCGAATTATCCAGCTACGAAGCCGATCTTCCTCCGAAAGCGAGTGACCTCGAAACGTCGCCAGCCTGCCTTTCATGACCGCATCCTCCCACTCAGTGAGGCCACGAAATGACTGGGCGTAGTCCCCACCACATTCGCTGATCGCGCTGGGGCCCAGGCCGATCAGGTCGCCACAGACCTTTGTCGTATAACCCATGAAGTTTCGCTCGAGCTGATCGGTCGCGACCGCTTTGGCCAGGCTATCGTCCGCCTTCGCGAAGTGATCCATTCCGATGTGGATGTATCCCTCTTCCATGAATCGCCTGATCGCGCGCAACATGATCTTGAGTTTCAGGTCACTGCTCGGAAGATTGATTCGTTCGAAACCGCGCTGCTGCTTGGCAAACCAGGTGACGTGGGCGTAGGAGTAAAGCGCGACGCGATCGGGTCGCAGTTGAAACACCTGGTCGAGAGTCCGATCAAAAGTCTCGACCGTCTGAAACGGTAGTCCGTATATCAGGTCGTAATTCACGCTCGTAAAGCCAGATTCGCGAGAGCGTGCGGTCAGGCTTCTAGTGAATTCAGCCGGCTGAATCCTGTGAATTGCGGCTTGAACCCTAGGGTCGAAATCCTGAACACCGAGTGAGATGCGAGTGAATCCGCACGCCCTGAGCGCGTCCACATGTGAGTCGCTCGTGACTCTTGGATCGACTTCTACCGAAAGATCGGCGTCTTCGGTCAGGAAAAACGCGCGAGTCACCAATTTCATCAACTTGGTCAGCTGTTCGGCGCTGAGGTGAGTTGGAGTTCCGCCACCAAGGTGAACCTGGTTGACACTCGAGTCAGGGGGTAGCTTGGCGCGAACGGTTTCGATCTCTTTTGCAATTACGGCCAGGTATCTCGCCGGTAGCTCATCATTTCGGGTGATTACCCGGCTGCAGGCACAGTAGTGACACAATTCTCGACAAAATGGAATGTGTATATAGAGCGCAATCGACTTCGATCGTACGGGGTCGATCCGCCGCATCGCAACCTCGAACTGACCGGCCCCGTAGGATTCGCTCCAGACTGGAACAGTTGGGTAGCTGGTATAACGTGGACCTGCGAGATCGTAGCGTGACAGAAGCGAATCGAGGTGGTCGAAGTCGAGGGACGGCACGTTATTCGGGCTCGGAAACCGGCGAATCCGGATCTTCGACCCCTCCGAACCCTCGGCGATAGAGCGTGCGCCGGTTGATACCCAAAATCTTGGCAGCACGTGCCTTGTTGCCCCCGGTCTTCTCCAGAACCTGGGCGGTGTATCGATCTTCGAGTTCAGTGA
>JADFNE010000081.1 GCA_022563535.1 Myxococcales bacterium | reverse complement strand
AGATCGCAACTCTGATCCAGAACTACTTCAGCTACGCCGGGGACGGCGATCGTGACACGGTCAGATTGTCGAACATCCAATACTTCTACTACTACTCGCTCAGCGATGTGATGTCGGTCGGCGCCGGCCCCAACATCATCGTGAACTGGGAGGCCAAGAAGGGCGACAAATTGACCCTGCCGATCGGCATGGGCATCAATCGCACCTTCCAGTTCGGCAAAATACCGGTGCGCCTCGGTGTCGAAGCGTTCTACAACATCGTCCGACCCGATAGTATCGGCTCGAACTGGGACGTCCGTTTCATGGTCATTCCCGCGGTGCCTGCTGCGCTCTTCAAGTGGACAGGTTTGTAATCACGACAGTGCAAGCAGGACCCGCGCCAACTGATGAAGCTTCGAGAGCCAGCGGTTGGCTTTCGGAGACTCCGTGATCTCAGGACGATTCTACAAGCGCGCCGCCGCTAGCCTCGCGACTGCCCTCATGCTTGCGGCGTGCAGCGAAACAGCGATATCTCCAGAGTTCACTGGCGATCGGGATGAGCGGCTCGTCGTTTACGCGGTCAACTATCCCCTCGCCTGGCTCGCGGAACGGATCGGCGGAGAGTTCGTCGCGGTGGTTCTTCCGTCGCCCGCGGACGTGGACCCGGCCTTCTGGTCACCGGATGCGGAGACGGTCGCCGCCTACCAGCGGGCCGATCTCATAGTTTTGAACGGAGCCGGTTACGCTCGCTGGGTAAGCCGTGCGGCGCTGCCGCATTCGCGAATGGTTGACACCTCCGCAGCCTTCGCGGACCGCTGGATTTCCATCGACGACGCAAGCACACACGGCCACGGGCCGGAAGGCGAGCACACCCACCAGGGGTGGGCGCACACGACCTGGTTGGACCCCACGCTGGCTGTCGAGCAGGGACGCGCGATCACCGAAGCGTTGGTGAGCGCGCTACCCGAAGATGAGGCGGCGATCCGTACCCGCTTTGAGCAAGTGACGGGAGAACTGACGGCGCTCGACAGCCGCCTCGTGGCCGCTGCGAAACGGTTGGACGGTGTCCCCCTCCTTTTCTCCCATCCCAGCTACCAGTATCTGGTCGCGCGCTACCACCTGGATGCTCGCGCGCTGCATTGGGAACCCGATGTGAACCCCAGCGAGTCGGAGTGGGTGGCCTTCGAGGCCCTCCTCGTCGAGCACCCCGCGCGCGCGCTGCTCTGGGAAGCCGAACCGTTGCCGCAAACGGCGGCGCGCCTCGAGGCGCTGGGCGTGAGGAGCCTTGTCTACGATCCGTGCGCCGACGCCCCGGAAAAAGGTGACTTTCTATCGGTGGCAGGCGCGAACGCGCAGGCGCTAGAAGAAGCGGCCGGAATGAGGCAAGGGGGTTACTAACGGACTTCCTCTCCCGAAGGGTTCATCCGTGGAATCCCTTCACACAAATTCGCGTCTTTGGCCAGGTCCTCGGTGACGCGGCGTGCGATCTTCGCTCCGATGGCGCGTTTAGTGCCGATACCAAAGCCGTGCCACCTGTTCACCCACGAGCGATTCACGTAGAAAGCCAAAGTGCCCTCCTGAACCGGAAGCAGGCCGATCACGACCTGGCCGATGTTCAGGAAGTGCGAGGCGTAAAATTGGCGCTCGACGACGATCTCCGAGTGCTCCGACACGGCAGAGAGCCGCTGGTGGAGCATCAAAACGGGCCGTCCCAGTATCTGGGTCCGTGACCAGAAGAGGAACTCCCGCCCGTTGGGGACGTCGCCTTTCGGATAGTTGAGCAGCGCCTGATAGTACTTGGGCATAAACTTGCGGAAGGCGCCAGCCGCATCGGTCGCCCGGCGCAGGTCGCTTGCCGGCGACTCTCCCTTGGCTTCTCTATTTCCGCGCGCGAAGGGCGCGACCCCATCGAGGCCCCGCGCACGGTACGAACGAATCCGCTGCGCAAACACCTCGCGGAGTTTCGCCTCGACGATCGCCAGTTCCTCTCCCTTTGCAGGCGCGAGCGCACGAAAAGCAGCAATCTCCTCATTGGAGAGATTGATGTCGAAGCCGGGCTCGGCCTCCAGATAGCGGCGGGCCTCGCGCACGTTTCCGCCGAGGTTCAGTGCAGCGAGCGAACCTTCGATGTCCCTTGGATCGATAGGGCCCGATGTATCCTTGTACTTGTCGGGCATCGTTACGCGGCTGTTGCGCGCGAACTCGAGAGAGCTATCGCGCCCGAGCGGGATCAGGCACGCCGCGGCAGCGCCGAGTTCCCGTTTCGAGATCTCAATAACGTCCGACGTGACGAGCTTTCCGTCGAGAACGGCCTGGATCTGCTCGTGGTTGAGCGGTGTTTCGGCCAGGACTTCCCGTGCGAGGGGCTTCGCCAGAGCCGCTTGCGGAAAAAGCACCACGACAATCAGAGCCCAGCGCGCCGCCGTTCGGGTCTTCATGGCGCTCCTCCTGCCTTTCGCCGAGATCCTGGCCGACGGGAATGCCAGACAGGCGCCCTGAATGGCACATCAGGGCTGCGCTCCACTACTGTTTAGGCTCGCCTTAGCCATGAGCATAGGGAATGCGTTGACTGTTAAATATCAATATGACGAGAAGTCAAAGATAGTTTACGTGCACCCGGGTGATTGTATTTCCTTGAGTTCAATAGAAGAATATTTTAGCGAACTCCTTTCAGACGAAGGTGTGAGGCCAGGCTTCGTCGAGGTCCTCTACTTTAATGAAGTAAGGGATTTCGATTTTTCATCAAATGAAGCTCTTTCAGTTCAGCGCTTGATCGCAAACTTTGTAAATCAAAAGCAGTACAAAGGTATTGTATTCATCGCGAAAAATGATCTTCAATATGGGATGGCTCGTATGTTCGGATCAATCTTGGACGAGCATCTTCCTGTAACGATTGTTCGGTCCGAGGATGAATCCAAATCTGAAATCATCAAACTACATGGCTAGGAAGTCTGCGCTTTGACCTTACCGCCCCTCGAACCGACGAGGAAATTGGTCGTACGCATATTGCTGTTGTTCCTTTTGGGCGAACTCTTCGTCCCGGGCCTCGCCCGTGCGGACGCGATCGTTTGGAACCAGGCGATGAGCGCCTCGACAATTGCCGAGTTCTTTGTCGAAGAAGAGCGGGTCGTGGTGGAGCTCGAGATCGGCATTCCCGATTTTGAAGCTTTCCAACTCCTGCTGCCGAACGAGGTCTACGAGCGGCTGGGAAATTCGCCACGATCTTGGCCCGAGCGACTCGAAATTTTCTTCGCGGAGGCCTTTCCCATTGTCCCTTCTGGAAACACGCCGCTACGCGGACGCGTCGTCGAGATGGAGTCACGTCCGCGCCTGCGCCGCGATCCAATCTCCGGTGAAGCAGTGTCGACCTCCGAGGATCAAGACGAAGAGATCATCATCTTCGTACGGCTCGAGTACTCGTTAGAGGCGCCGCCTGCAGCACTCACGTTCTCCGCGCCAGTGGGTGCCGGTATAGGATTCATCGTCTATCACGAAGGGATCGCGGTAAACGATTTTCGCTATCTCGCTCTTTCGCAGACGCTTCACCTCGACTGGGCGGACCCCTGGTACAGTCGCTTCGAAAACCGCAACCTACGTCGCCGATACTTCGCGCCAATGAGCGGCTTCCTCTACATCGAGCACTACGAGGTGCGCAAAGAAATCATCGCGCGCCCCTTCGATCTCCAAAAATGGGTGGACCTCGGACTCGAGGGGCGGCAAACGATTCCCGTCGAGATGCAGGCCGAACTCTTGCGGAAGGTCGCCGCCTTCCTGCACGACCACCACGTGGTTGAGATCGACGGAGTGGCGGCCCCGCCCGAGCTTGCGCGCATCAATTTTCTGGAGCGCACGCTAAAAACAAGCCGAGTGGTCGACCCACCTCGCGAGCTCGACATCCACGCGGCCATACTGGGGGCGATCTTCGTCTACCCGATCGACGGCTTGCCCGAGCGCGTCACCCTGGACTGGGATCTCTGGAACGACCAGCTCGAAACGGTCCCCGCGGCGAGCGTCGATCAGGCGGGCTCACTGCCCGTCCTGCTGCAGCGAGACTGGCGGGTTCTCGAGTGGCGTAACTTTCTGAAGAAGCCCGATCTCCCGACCTTGTACGTGCTCGAGTCGCCGCCCAGCACACTGGAACGCGCAATGCTCCCGGGGCGATGGGTCTTCGTGGCTCTCGCTTGCTTCGCGGGACTTCGCGCAGCGCGCGTTCGCAGTCGGGCGACCGCCGGCCTTGCAGCCGCAACCTTGCTGCTCACGGGGCTTGCGTTCTGGGGAAGTTGGAACACAGGGCTCAGCGACCCCCGCTACCGCGAGTTGGTGGGTGGCCTGCTTCACAACGTCTACCGCGCCTTCGACTTCCGCGACGAGAGCCGTATCTACGATGTCCTGGCTCGAAGCGCACACGGTGACTTGCTCGAGCAGCTCTTCCTCGAAACGCGGCGCGGGCTCGAACTCCAGAGCCAAGGCGGCGCACGCGCCCGGGTAAAGCGAGTGGAACTCATCGACCTTGCGGTCGCGCCAGCCGCGGGCCGCGCGTTTACGGCCGTCGTCGCTTGGAACGTGGCGGGTTCTGTCGGCCATTGGGGGCACATCCACGAACGCCGCAACCGTTACCGCGCCGAGCTGGACGTGGCACCGGTCGACGGGGCCTGGAAGCTCGTGCGTGTCACGATCCTTGAAGAAGAGCGAATCTAAGTGGCTGAAGTCTCGGTCGCCATCTCTAATCTGGAATTCCGCTACGGCGAAGGAGACTTTGCCTTGCGTATACCCGAATTACAGGTCGCGCGAGGCGAAGCCTTGGCGTTCGTCGGCCCGAGTGGCTCGGGGAAGACGACGCTTCTCCACTTGATTGCCGGCATCGTGGCTCCCGTGGAGGGCCGTATCGTCACCGAGGGTGTCGAGGTCTCGGCACTCTCTGAACCTGCGCGGCGAGACTTTCGAGTGGGTGCGATCGGCATGGTCTTTCAGGAGTTCGAACTGCTCGAGTACTTGAGTGTGTTCGACAATATCGTGCTGCCGTATCGCATCAACTCTACGCTTCGCCTCAACGGTCGCGTGCGTGCGCGCGCGCACGAGTTGGCCGACCGACTTGGAATCGCAAAACTTCTGGGCCGCCGCCCGGCGCAGCTCTCCCAGGGTGAACGCCAGCGGGTGGCCGTGTGTCGGGCGCTCGTCGTCGATCCCCCGCTACTGTTGGCCGACGAGCCGACGGGCAACCTCGATCCGGCGAACAAGCTGCGCGTTCTCGATCTGCTCTTCGACGTGGCCCGCGAACGCGGTGCCACCCTCGTCACCGTGACCCACGATCACGAATTGCTCCCACATTTCGACCGTGTACTGGATTTCAAGCAGTTCACGACGAGTGATTCGCCGTGAGTGGGGCCGTTTATCTCGCCTGGCGCTACATCGCCCACCACCGCGTGAAGACCAGTATCCTGGTGGGCGCGATCGCGCTGATCGCCTTCCTACCGGTGGGTCTTTACGTCATCGTCGGGGAGAGCGCGTCGGCGCTCACAGCTCGTGCGGACGCGACACCTCTTTTAGTCGGGGCCCGGGGTAGCTCCCTCGAATTGGTGCTGAGTTCGCTCTACTTCGGTAGCGAGTCCCAGGAACAGACGCGCTTCGCCGAAACCGAGCGCGTGGCTGCGTCGGGGTTCGCCGATCCCATCCCGTTATACGTGCGCTTTCGCGCCGGCGACCAACCGATCGTCGGGACGACCCTCGAGTACTTCGATTTTCGCGGACTCCACTTCGCAGCGGGTCGGCGCTTTGCGCTGCTCGGCGAGTGCGTTGTGGGGGCAACGGCGGCACAGCGCCTTGGCGTTGGGCCAGGCGACGCAGTGCTTTCCTCGCCCGAGAGTGTCTTTGACCTCGCCGGGGTCTATCCGCTCAAGATGCGTGTCAGCGGTGTGTTGGAGCCCACGCAAGGACCAGATGACGCGGCCGTCTTCGTCGATGTGAAGACGGCCTGGGTGATCGCCGGTCTGGGCCACGGCCACCAGGATCTTGCGGCGTCCGGCGCCGACGCCGCGGTGCTCGCCCGGGCGGGCGGGCGGATCACCGCCAACGCTTCAGTGGTCGAGTACAACGAGATCACGCCGGAGAACGCCGAATCGTTTCACTTTCACGGCGATCTCGCGGACTTACCCCTCACGGGAATTTTGGCCGTTCCCCACGACGAAAAGGCGAGGGTGCTACTGATGGGTCGCTACGAGGAGCCCGGCCTCGCTGTCCAGATCGTGCGTCCGCGCGCCGTGATGGACGAACTGCTCGAGACAGTGATTATGATTCGTAGCTACGTCGTGGCAGCACTCACCACTGTGGCCGTAGCCACGCTCGCGGTGGCGAGCCTCGTATTTGGACTCTCGTTCCGCTTGCGGCAACGGGAGATCGAAACGATCGTCAAGATCGGCGGTTCGCGCGCTGCTGTCATCGGCCTGCTCGCTTCGGAGGTGGTCTTCGTACTCGTATTCGGCGCGCTGCTGGCGGGTCTACTCACCGGGCTGTTCGCCCGATATGGAGACAGCGCTATCCGTGCATTGTTTTTCGCGTGACAAGTCACATGAAAAGAGCAGAGTAAGTCATTGCCCGAGCATCCTCCAAGCGACACGACCTTGAATGCTAATTAAATCGGCCAGCTATGTGTCGCCGGCAGTGGGGTTTTAGGTATGCTCGGACTCAACATCCGAATGTTGAGATGAGTCAGCCTGTGATGCTCGCGTCGCACTGAAGTCGCGTTCTACAAGTTGCCGTGTTTCCCGTCAGCAGAACTCGGACTTTTGGGTCCTCGGAACTTTGAGAAGATCGCTGCGAGCGAAGCCGGTCTTCGGCTAGGATTTCGCAATGCCGATGTGGGCTGCCCGTGGGATTTTCGTTTCTGGATCGATTCTGCTCCTAATTTGCGTCGGACCGGCCCTTGCGGAGGAGACCGCCGGCTCTGAAGGGCGCGCCGAAGACTTCGGACTCTTCAGATCGACGATCGACATGGACGCCCTTGAACGGGGCGAATCCGGCCTGCAGGACCCACCTTCGGATGTGCTGGGCGACGACGAGACTGGCGGGCCCGAGGATAGGCGGGGTGAGCCCTTCGTGGCGCCGATCCCGTTTCGCAGCCCCACTCTCGGCTGGGGCGGCGCCCTCGTGGGTGGCTACATCTTTCGCATTGATCCCGAGGACCGTGGATCTCCGCCGTCGAGTGTGGCGCTCGCGGGGTTCGGATCGGAGAACAAGAGCTTCGGAGGTGTGCTAACGGGCCTCTTCCACATTAGCGAGGACCTGTGGCGGGTGACCTCCGTCTTCAACGCAAATCGGATCAACTACGACTTCTACGGTATCGGTAGCGAGGCAGCCGATCGGGGCGACAAGATCGAAATCCAGGCCGACACACTTATGGGCAGCCTCGAGGTCCTACGTCGACTCCCGGAGCAGCTGAAGATCTTTGGCGTGCCGATCTTCCTGGGCCCCAGCGTCGAGGTCAGCCGGACCGAGAACTCGGTCAGCAAGGGCGTCCTACCGCCGGGCGTCTCCAGCTCGGAGCTGGACGAGACCCGCATCGGCTTCGGCATCCACCTTCAGCGTGACAGCCGAGACGAATCCTTCTTCCCGATGGCAGGCAGCTTGAGCGATCTCGACTTCAAGTTCTTCGATAGCGGAATCGGGAGTGACTTCAGCTACCGAGTGTGGGATGTCTCGTATCGCCGCTACGACGAGTTGTGGAAGGATGGCGTGCTCGCCTTCCGGGTCTTCGGCCGCTTCACCGAGGGAAACACACCTTTCTCTGATCTGTCGCAACATGACCTGCGTGGGTACGAGCCCGGTCGCTACCAGGACGCGATTCACCTGGCGGGCGAGATCGAGCTCCGACAGCATTTGTACAAACGCTTGGCGGGCACGGTCTTCGCCGGTCTCGGCCAGGTGGCGCCCGCAATCGATGATTTGAGCGATGACCGGCTGCTCTGGAGTGCCGGTTTCGGTTTGCGCTTCCGCCTCACCGAGCAGAATCGCATGAACTACCGTGCGGACGCGGCCTGGGGGCGAGACGGCTTCGAGTTCTACTTCTCGCTCACCGAAGCCTTCTAGTGACGCAATTCTATCGCCGACACTTCAGGAGTTCGATGACCTCCTGGGGTAACGAAGAGCCAGCTCTCGTCCAAGCTGGCGTCGAGTCCTACCGCGGGCTCAGAAACTGGCCTTCCCGTTCCAGGGCAGCTGCGCCATGTTGAGGTTCAACACGAAGAACAAGATCTCGTTGTCCTTGTAGTCTCCCTTGAGCGCAGTGCTGTCGATCTTGCTCTTGCCCAGGTTTACGTATTGGAATGCGAATCCGATGGTCTTGCTCTCGCTCCAAGCGTAGGTTCCGCCAATTCCCCAACGCCATTGCTCGTCGATGGGTAGCGCCGGGGTGCGGTCTTTCGTGCCCAGCGCCGAGGAGTCGTAGCTGAGTCCGGTTTGCACCATCCACAATTCGTTGAGCTGATAGTGGACGCCTGCGCGAAGCTTCCACGAGTCCTTGAAGCCGAGTCGGACCTCGGTTTCCACGGGGCCGATATCAATGTCCGTGTCTTTGAGTGACGACCAGAACTCGACCGCGGTTCCGAAGGAGAACGCCAGGTCGTCGGTCGCCTGCCAGATCGCGTCCGCACGGATCGCGTGGGCCAGGGGCAGCTCGAGACTCAGGTCCAGTCCGTCGGGGGCCAAACCTTTGAATTTCCCTTGAAGCTTCAGCTTCGTCTCCGACTGATAGGTGAGGCCCACCCGGAACTTGTCGTTGGGCTCGATCAAGATCCCGACGAGGGCGGCCGCCGCCCAGTCGTCCAGGTCGTCGAGCTTTACGTTCACCTCTCCGCCCACCCCATCTGGCACCTTGAGCTTCCAGTCGAGGGTCGCATAAGTGACGGTTGTTCCGACGCCCACGGAGAGCCAGTCCGTGAGCTTGAAGGCGACAGTCGGAACGAAGCTGAGCGTGAAGAGCTGGATGTCCGTGACCTGGTAGCGACCCGCCCAATCGCTATTGGGAGAGAGGGCCGCGCCCGAGATCGAGAAGAGCCCCATACCCGCGCGAATGCGATCCGAGACCTTGTGCACGTAGGAGCTGCCCAGCAACGGAATGAAACCACCCTGGCCGCCTCCGTTGTTGCCGGGGACGGGCGTGCCCGAATCCTGGTCGAACCTGACCACGCTGACCCCGGGCGCCATGCCCAGCTGGAGCTGGTGCGAATCGAGCCGCGTCATTGTGGCCGGGTTGGCGAACGCTGAGGCCGCGTCCTCGCCGCGAGCGAGACTGCCCGAGCCCGCCGCACCCATGTCTGACGTCGCGAACTCGGCAACGTACAGCCCGCCGGCAGCGACGGGCTGTACCCATGCGAGCTGTCCGATGAGCACAACGACCAACACCAGAAATATCGACTGTCTTGACATGCCTACTCCTTTTCCTCGTCCTCGTCCTCGGATCACGCCAGGCGCACGATCACGCTGCGGTTCGGGAGTTCACAGGCAGCGACGATGTTCTTCCGGTTCGTGTTCGTATTGCCGATTTGGCGATCGAAGTAGACACCAGCAGGGGACACGTTGTCAAGCGACTCACGATAGATTTCGCTGTTGTAGTAGCAAGCGAGGTCGCTCCGGGACCTTTCGCTACGGGTTCCCGCTCCTTCCCCTTCGAATCTTGCTGACGGGCTACACTCCCCAAATTGCCGCTGCGCTTGATATGGCCGCTGAACTCGAAGTAGAGCGCATTGGAGTCGGTCGCCGCCACGGCGTTCAGAAATAAAGCGTGCTCCACTGCTGCCACTCTCGTCACCGTCACTCGTATTGCCGCAGGAGGTAAGGAGGGTGGCTCCTGCCAGAGCGCGCACCAAAATCAAATGGCGATAGGTGAATCTCGACCGCAAATTTCGAGAAGTGGTCGCTCGTGTGAAATTACAAATCCAAGCTCAATGAAGCGGGGTCGCGACAATTACCGCAAAGCCACCTTTGGGTACGGTAACGTTGGTCGACCTCCAGGTGTGATCGCCGGTGCCGAGACCGATACGGACCCTGTGGTCTCCCGGATCGACGCGAATTCGGGCGGCGAAGAAGCGGCCCGGAAGCAGCGTCCAGGAACGCGTGTCGGGTTTGTCGGCCACCAGCAACGCCCCTTCCGCCACCACCGCAGCCAATACCCCGACCCCTGGACTCGCCTTTTGGCCGGCTTTCCGGGCGCCCTCTGCCACCAGCGCGCGGGCGATCATTCGGCTCACGGCCGCCGCAATGATCCGCGCTTTGACGGCCTCGTACTCCTTCGTGATATCCGCGCCCAGATCAGTGACCTGCTCCATCAGCACTCGTTTGCCATCGACGTGCACCGACGCCGTCGAGTAGATCCCCTCGGCGGGAACCAACTCGGGATAGACCACTACCTTGAGGGCCGACCGTTCGAGGATCTTGAGGTCGCCCGTGACGTATGCCCCGGCAATGCCCACGGCCGCACCGATTGGGATCCGTTTGGGCATCTTGTATGGCACGCGACCGATCGCAACGACAACCAGGATTTCTCCCTGCTCCGGATTCGTAGGCACGGAGTGGTAACGACTGGCGCCGCGGCTCAGGAAATCCGTCACGTTGGAACCACGGTACGAGACGGACTTGGACAGCTCGGAAATGGGGCCATAGAGAGTCGCGAGGTCACGACCCTCGAGGGCTTCGTCGTAGTAGCGCATCGCCGAGTTCCCCTCGCCGAGTTTCTCCATGACGAAACCCGAGACATAGGAACCAATCGCCCCGTGGGCGCTGTTCGGTTGATACTCCTTCAAGAAATTGCGCATCGTCGTAAAGCGCCGCACCTCGACCCTGGCACCCCGGAGATCTTTGTTCGCGAGGTAATTCAATACGTTGATCGAGTTGAGTGACAAGCGCTCGGTCGGCGAAATCTTGTAGAGCCCGGCACTATCGCTGTAGATGTACTTGCCGATAGATCCCGCGACGTCCCCAGTGAAGTCGAGGAGCTCAAGCTCCTTATCCGCAGCTTGCAGGTCAACCTGTGATGCGGCGTAGTCGGCTCGTGCCTGGTGAAGCATTCCTCGCTCGAGCAGAACGAGCGCATCGTTTTTGCGAAATGGGTCTGGGAGGGTCTTGCCGTCCTTGACCTTGAGCAGACTGTTTAACTGCTCGATCGCCTGGTCATAGTTGCCCGTGCGCGCCATCTCGCGGGCTTTGGCCGTGTTATTCGAGTAGGTGGCACAACCCGAAGCGAGCGCAACCAGCAGCAGAGCAGCAAGTGCGATTGAGGGACGCAGCGCGCTTGGAGAGATGCGACTGTTCACTAAGGGATTTACTTCTTGATGGCTTTGCTTCGGGCCGATTCATTCTGGAAACGAATCAAGCTGTTCTCGACCTCGATGACCTGGATGAAGAGGCTGTACTGAACCCGGCGAACCTTCTTGAGGCGCTCGTCGACTGCCCCCAACTTTCCGGTCACGTAATATTTCGCGCCCAGCTGGAGGCCAATTCTCGCGGCGCTTGCCGGGTCGATGTCTCCAGACTGCTGGTATACGACCTCCCGTATCATCTCGGCCTGTCGCTCACGGCTCACCACCCATACAGCACCACTGTTGACCAACGAAGTCTCGATCCCCGAGAGCAAGGTCTCCATCTGGTCGCCGAGATGTTCGCTAGTGTCGTTGCGAATTGGGAAGATCGTGATGAGGTGCGGATCACCGCGCTCGTTCAGGATCGTGGTGTTCCAGAAGCGCGAATCGTAAAGGGCTTTAAGATTCTGATCGACTAGGTAGTCGAGATCAGCCTTGTCGAGCCCGGTACTCAAAGCGGCATCATCTAGACGTGTATTGGCCGTGCCATGACCACCGCGACTGACCTTGGGTGCGCACCCGAGGACATTCAAGGAAAGCAACAGGATCGATACGAATCCAATCGCTATCCAACTGGATTTCACTGAAGAAAGGGCAAAAAGAGAACCCTCGGGTCGCCCTGACCATTTCGAACCATCGCTATGACTCCCCCTCAATTTCGACATCCGTATTCCATGGACGTATTCCATGGACCCACCAACGGTATCATCGCACTTTCTGCCGAGAACCGCATATCGATTCTCCGACGGAAGATAAATATTGGCCAACGAAAGCATGAACTGATCCACCTTTCGTAGTTTGCCACATCCTCGAAAATGCATTCAGCGAATCATGGAGAATCCTATTCGAGTCGCGTGTCGCAGTTCGCGAAAGTCGATCAAGCTCTCGGCATAGCCGTCGAACCGCTGGACCATGAAATACAACTCGATATTGGACCTGAGGAGCTTGGGTAGCGGAAGCTGATTTGGTACTTGCTCTTTTCCAGATCGGTCCCCGCAACGAAGTACATCGGCTCATAGGGGTAGAAGTTGAACGCGTAGGGTTGATAGTCTCTGCGAAGTCGATTCCGTTGAAGAAGTTTCGCCGGTCCCGTGGTTCTGATTTTGTCAACGGCGTCGCTGCAAAAGGTCGAAGGGCGAATCGAGGCGCATAGGTAAAAGAAGAGGCGTTTCACATCACACGGCCAAGTAGTGGACTGCCAATTGGGTCGAATTCATGTGTGATTTGACCCGATGCGGGGATGAGTGCTTCGATTCGAACTGCTTCTATATATAAGCCTCGATCTGCGCAGAGAGGTTCCGTCGCCTCTCTTCTTTTTCACTGTCTTTCCAGCGAGTTAGCTCCTACAGTGCCGCTGGGCGGAGGCTTTGGACGCGTTTTCTTGTTCGGCAAACAGCTACTCAACGCGCGGCTTGCCGCCTACTACAACGTCGAGAAGCCCAAGAATGCCTCGGACTGGATGCTCTCCGCCCAACTGACTTTCCTCTTCCCCCAATAGCCCCAAATGTCCGAATTCTGCTGACGAGATGCAATACAGGGGGTTCCCTGACCTGCCTCGGAGGGACGATTCTCTCGGCCTCGATCAGAGAGGCTTGAGCTGGCTAAGCAGATTGCTGAAGTTGTCGGTCCAGAGCCGAATGTGCATCAAGGCCTCTCGCTTGGAGTGAATCACTGCCATGCGAGCGGCTTTCAGCCCCATGTCTTCGTAGGCTTGAGGCAGCGCCTGCGCCAGCTTTGCGATTCGGTCGCCGTTCCGGCTCAGCAGCACCCACTTCGAGGGCAGGCTTTCATATTTTCGGGGAGCGCCGTTACTGCGGATCCGCAGACTCTCCAACCCCACTTCCATTCCCTGTCGTGCCACGATGTGCATCAAGTTGAAGAAGCGGTTGGCGTTCCGCGCCTCAATTATCCGATGACCCACGGTTGCCCTTTCCCCCAAGGTGCATTGGCCGATGCCAACCATGTGCGTTTGATAACAAGTGACGGTGATGAATTACCGCTACAGACGACCGTCTTAGCCACATGGCCAGATGGTTCTATCAAATGGTTACTGCTTGATACGCAGGTCAATTTGCGACCGAAGCAAGGAGTTGCATTAACGAAATATTCTCTCGCAAAAGACAACCCATTGTTGTTGGCGGTTCCGGACTTTACATTCGAGCTCTCGTAGACGGCCTTTCCGAACCAAAAGTAGCGGATCAAGAACTCAAGGCAAATCTGAAACAAGAAGCGAAGGAGAAGGGCTTGGAAGTCTTGTATGAAAGACTTCAGGTAGCCGATCCTGTAACCGCTGAGAAACTACACAGCAATGACTCGCAAAGAATTATGCGTGCTTTGGAAGTCACAGATTTGACTGAAGAGCCTTACTCTAAGTTTTTAGCCGCAACACCCAGGCCAGCAGAATTTGAGCCGGTTTTCATCGGTTTACACATGGACCGTTCCAAGCTGTATGAAAGAATCGAACGACGTGTTGATCTTATGTTGAAGCAAGGATTGCTTGGAGAAGTCAAAAACTTACAGGCTTTGGGTTACGACTCCGATCTTAATGCACTTCAAAGTGTTGGCTATCATGAAGCCATTGAATTCATTGCAAAGGAGTTGACTTATTCGGAAATGGTGACACTCATCAAGCAAAAAACCAGAAATTACGCAAAACGGCAAATGACCTGGTTTCGAAAAGATAAGCGAATTAACTGGATTGCAATCGATGACGAGACAGAGCTAACCGAATTAGCAGAAGAGATAATCAATTTGGGTTCTTCTGAGAATTAGTTGCAAAATTAGGGTGTCATTTCGAGCGAAGCGAGAAATCTGATTAGCGGGCAAATTGCCTAGAGGACTCATTTTATCCTTCAAAATATCGCATTCCAAGATTCAGATTCCTCCCGGAGTCCTGCCCTGAGCGCAGCCGAAGGGGTCGGAATGACACATGAAAGTAACTGAGAAATGTTAGTTATTTATGGACTATCGTTCTTCGTTCCAGTGGAAAAGTCAGGGTAAATTCTGTACCCTTACCCTTTGCAGATTTCATAATAATCTCACCGCGATGTTCTTTGACATTGGTTTTGGTAATAGAAAGCCCCAGGCCGGTGCCTTTGTCAATTTCTTTGGTCGTATAGAACGGGTTGAATAGATTTCTTTTAACTTCATCGCTCATGCCGCAGGCGTTGTCTTTGAACTTCACCGTGATTTGGCCGCGATCTTCTTGACAGCTTATAATAGTCAGCTGTTTGACGCGATCATCCGTTATTTTGTCAAACGCATCTTTGGCATTGCTCATCAAATTTTGAAAGACAGATTCCAGTTTGTTGGTGTGCCCCCAAATTTTTGGTAAATTATCGCCGAGCTGCAATTTTATGTTCACGCCCGAATTCTCCAATTGCGATTTCAATAAAATGAGCGAATCGTTGATCGGGTCGTTGATGTTCAGCTTTTGCCAGCCATCATCGGCTTCATTGCGCGTGTACTGACGTATGTGATCAACGATGATGCGCATCCGGTCGGCACAATGCTTAATGTTTTTTGCACATTCCATCACCAGGTTTTCATCACCGTAGGCGCCCTCAAGCGCATCGATGATTTCATCTGCTTCTGCGCTGACCACAGTTAACGGATTGTTTAACTCGTGGGCGATACCGGCGCCCATAGTTCCAAGTGTTGCCAATTTCCCAGCTTGTGCTAACTGGGCTTGCGATTCCTTGAGCTCGTTCTCCTTCTGCTTTAGAGAATATTTTAGCTCCGAGTTTTCCTTTAAAAGGAGTGCAACCGGTTCCTGTAGATCGGTTTCCGGAACATAAGTGATTTTTTTGTCTTTTTTTACATCCATTTGTGCAATTTTTTTAAAATTATTTCGTAAAAAAACTTGACAATATCTACTCTCTACACTATATTCATGCTGTTTTACGGAAATTTCAACTTTTGAGAGGTGCTTTATTATCGTCAAAAATCATCATAGAATTGACATCTTTTTTAGTTTTCCCGAAAAATAAGCTAATTAAAACCGCAAAGAGAAAGGTTTGAAGGTAAAATAGTTTGATTTCAAATTTATTCTTTTTGGGGGGTAGAGTTTAAACCCACCTCCTTTCTTTATTGAAACTAAACACGACATTATTAGTATAAAGCAATCATTTACATGGTTTTGTAACTAG
>JADFNE010000080.1 GCA_022563535.1 Myxococcales bacterium | reverse complement strand
CCATGAGTGGCGAAGTGCACTGGTCGTACCGCGGGAACGTCGACCACCCCTTTTATTCGATGTACCTCGGAGCGGCAGAACGTCTGACCAACGGCAACACGTTGATCACCGAATCCGACGGGGGCCGCGCGCTCGAAGTGACGCCGAGTGGGGAGACGGTCTGGGAGTTTTACAATCCCAACCGCACGGGGAGCGACGAAGCTTTCATCGCCACACTGCCCGAGATGATTCGACTGTCGGAGAGCTATCCCGTCGGCTGGGCCTTGTTCCGCGAACCTCTAGCGCGATGAAGCCCGGTCGCGAGGGATGGGGGCGGCTGCCTCGAGTCCGAGCAAGTCGATGACCTCGGTAATCTTCTGGTCTCGCTGATCGAACTCGATCTGTTCCCGATCGATTGCTTCGAGCAGCACGGTGAGCTGTAGTTCTAGCTTCTGTTTCAACTCTCCCCGGAGCGCCTCGTAGACTCGGCGGATCGTTTCCGGTTCCTCGCTCATCAACGCGACGCCAAACTCGTGCGTCCGAATCGGAGCCTCGGCTTCGTCGGCATCCGCGGCCTGGATCAACGCGAGAAAACGGATTGCCGACGAATTCGTCTCGACGGTCGGGATCCGGGCTTCGGCATCGAGAAGCGCCTTGACCCCGGGATCCGCGTCACTCGACACCTGCCATTCATTCAGCAGCCAGGTCCGCAGTTTTTGAATGGAAGCGGCGAGTTCGTACGCCTGGCCTCCGACGCGCAATGCGTTCCAGGTCGCCTCGTCGATACGCAACAGCGCGTCTCCCATCTGGCTCGCCAATTCGAACCTCGACATGCGATTCTTGTCCAACAGCAGATCGATGAAAGCTTCGAGCGATTCCCACAAGCGACTCGCGTCCCGACGCTTCGCCTCCAGCAACTCTGATTCGGCGATCTGTCGTCTCGATTCGAGATAGAGCGAGTTGCCCGAGCGCCGAGAAAGATCGCTTTCGAAGACTCCGGGAACTGCGGACCAGTCGAGCAAGAATGCAGGAACGACGTCGGCAGGCTCCTCGAGTTCTCGAAAATTCGCGATGATCTCGGGATTTGAAGCGGAAGCCGCAATGGACATGGAGACCGAATGGAGTTCGACGTCCGCGTGGGGAGCCGCAGCGGCGGGTGCAGAAGCCGTGATGAAGAATGCTGCGGCCAAGGCCAGCACTTGCCCAAATTTCATGCCACTCATGCTCCTCATTCCGATGAACATCAACGCTGCGCCGCTCGCCGCTCGCGCAAAGATTCGAAGTCTTCATCCGCGTGATAGGAAGAGCGCGTCATGGGTGAACAAGAAACCATCAAAAAACCCTTCCCCTCAGCCGTCTCGCCAATTTCCGCAAATTCTTCTGGCGTCCAGTAGCGCTCGACCTTGGCGTGCCTGGGTGAGGGTCTGAGGTACTGGCCGATCGTAATGAAGTCGACCTGGGCCTCGCGCATGTCGTCCATGACCTGTTCGACCTCTGCGAGTTCTTCGCCGAGTCCGAGCATGATTCCCGACTTGGTAAAGATCTCGGGGTCCAGGTTCTTGACCCTGGCCAACAGATCGAGGGAATGCCGATAACTCGCACCCGGGCGAACCTTTCTATACAGCCGAGGGACCGTCTCGAGATTGTGGTTGTAGACATCCGGGCGGGCGTGGGTCACCGCTTCGACCGCACCCTGTTTGTTTCGAAAATCCGGAGTCAGGACCTCGATCGTCGAATCGGGCGAACTCTGTCGCAACGCGGAAATTGAATCGACGAATTGCGATGCTCCCCCGTCCAATAGATCATCGCGATCGACCGAGGTAATGACAATGTGCCGCAGGCCCAGCTCGGCAGCAGCATTGGCGAGATGCCGCGGCTCATCTGGATCCGGAGGATTGGGACGCCCGGTTTTGACGTTGCAGAACGCGCAGGCACGCGTGCAGACATCGCCCAGGATCATCACCGTGACGTGTCGTTTGGCCCAGCACTCTCCCAGGTTGGGACAGGCCGCTTCCTCACAGACTGTGTGAAGTCGGTTTCGGCGCACGATCTCCCGCGTCCGATGCGCTTCTGGATCTGGGCGCGAGCGGAGTTTGACGCGGATCCAGGGCGGCTTGGGGAGCGGGCGCTGGGCCGTCTGTGTGTCTGTTTTTATGTCTGTCTTTATGTCTATTGTGGTAGGCATCATCGATTCCGGCGGGACAGGATAACAAACCGACGGTAGCGATCGCAGAGCAGCGGGATTACGGCTTTCGGGGGGAAGTTTGCGCCGCTCAGAACAGGATGTCGGCGAGGCTCGGGTCTTCGATCTCCCCATCGTCAGCCACGGGGAGCGCTTCGCTCGCCGAAGCAGCCGCTTCCAGGCACTTGTACAGGCGATCGATCAGCTCGAGCGACGCATCCGCCGGATTTGCTTCCCGGAGGCTTTGCACCAGTTCCTGCGCCTCGACGAGCGACTCCTTCACCTGAGTAGCCGTCGCCGCGACCTCTCCGTTCTCAGTGGCACGTTTGATTGTAAGCTCGGCCAAAGAGTCGCGGAGCGTTTCCTCGATGAGTTTGCGATCGGTGATGTCGTAGATCATGTGCAGATAGCCGTCGTGCCAGCCCGGCCCGCTGTACAGCGGAAGAGATCGCCCGTGCACCCAGCGCTCCCGCTCGTCCGGACGACTGATACGAAAGTCGGCGTCAAACATCCGGTTCTGGCCTCGTGCCAGTGTTGCCTCCTCGAGCACCCATTCCCGATCTTCCGCATGGATCGCATCGCGCCAGCCCTGGTCCTTGGAAGCTTCCTCGTCCTGGCCGGAGATCTCCTCCCAACGCGGGTTCTGGTAGAGAAGATTTTCATCGACGTCGGTTTCGAGGACCGCCAGCGGTAAAACCTCGCACAGACGCCTGAAGCGATCGAGAATCTGGCTGGCGGGCAAACTCGACTCCGGCGTCGAATCCTCATCCTGTCGTTCTTCTTTCGCTTGGCTAATAGGCTTCATGATCTCGCAGGGTGAACGTCGCAGTGGGAAACCGAACTCTCACTTCAAATCTCATCGGTTACGATCAGAATTTCTTCATCGGGGAAGAGCCAGATACCGCCTCCGGGGTTCTCCCGATATCGCTGACGCGGAGACTGGCCGATAGCTTGTCCA
Source organism: Myxococcales bacterium (assembly GCA_022563535.1). Classification (NCBI taxonomy): domain Bacteria; kingdom Pseudomonadati; phylum Myxococcota; class Myxococcia; order Myxococcales; species Myxococcales bacterium. Next base: position 12,503 of record JADFNE010000080.1, on the reverse strand, counting down.
TGCGGGGCGGCACTTCCCGCACGGAGGTGTGGGCGCCCTCGCCAACCTCTGAGAGGTTCGGATTCCAAGATGAAGAAGATCATGATTGTGGACGATTCGCCGTCAATGCGTCGTTTGCTTTCGAGTTTCCTCGAGCAAGCGGGCTACACGGTTGCGCAGGCGGTCGACGGGGTCGATGCACTCGAGGTCGTGGGCACAGACACCTTCGATCTCATCATTACCGACATCAACATGCCAAACATGGATGGCCTGACCCTGGTAGCAGAACTGCGCAAACTCGAACCAACCCGTCTCACGCCAATTCTCATCCTCACGACCGAGATGGACATGGCCAAGAAGGCGGCCGCCAAAGAGAGCGGAGCCACCGGATGGCTCAACAAACCCTTCGACGAAGAACGCACGCTCTCCGCGATCAATCGCGTCATCAGCTAACCCGCAGCAAACCCCAAAGCACCTCGAAGATCTCTTCCCTGCACCGCACTCGCAGATCGCGATCAATCGATGATTGCTTCGAGAATCCGAGCCAGTCGCTCAGGCTCCCGTCGCAGGTGAATTGTCTTCCCACCCGTCACGTGAACCAAGCCGCGCTTGGCCCCTTTCGGCTTGCTGATGTTCTTGACCGGTACCGCATGAACCTCGGCCGACCCGGCATTCTTTTGCTTCGAATACCGCACTGCCAGTTCGCAGGCATCGAGCACTGAATCGGATGGCGGGTCTTCGCGCCCTTCGGTGCGCAGGATCACATGACTCCCCGGCGCCCCTTCGACGTGAAAGAACAGATCCTTGCCCCGGGCCAGGCGCATGGTCAGGTGGTCGTTGCCCTCATCACTGCGCCCAACCCAGATTTCCAGACCGTCTCGACTCCGGTAGCGCCTGGGTATCAGACGCGATGGCAGATCACGCAGCCGGGCGGGAAGTTTGTTCTTCGTGTCTTCCGACCCGGGGACGATCGCTGCTGCGATTCGCTTTCTGAGCAGCTTGCGCACGCTGTCGATGGCCGCAATTCGCTGCAACGCCGCGAGCCGCACCTCGCCAGATTCCGACTCCGACTGCTCGGCAACCCGCTCGAGCTGGAGTTCGACGAAGCCCAACCAGTCCCGCGCGTTCTCGACCTGCCCCCCGGCCTTGGCCAACCTGCGCAGGAGCTTCTGGTATCGCTTGAACGTGGCTTCGAGGTTCGCTTTGGGACTCTTCTTGGGATCGAGGGGGATGGTGACTTCTTCTCCGCTCTCGTAGTCGGGAACTCGCACCTCACTCGCACCCGGCGAGATCTTGCCCAGGACGCTCTTCAACAACTCTCCGTGCCGGGCGTACTCGTCGGCATGGTCGGCTTCAGCGAGTTCGGATTCGATCTTGTCGAGCCGGCGGCGCGCGTTCTTCGCCTCGCGCCTCAGCACCTTTGACAGGTTTCGAGAGAGGTCCGCAGCCTCGAGTTCGCTGGTCTGGGGCCCGTAAAACGCCTCGATTTCGGTGAAGTACGTGTCCGCAGAAGCGTCGGGCCAGCGATCTTTTCCGAGCGCGGGCTTGTTTGAACCCGGACTTCGATACGGCTCGCCCAGGGAGAGTTCGGGGCGGGTATCCGTCAGGGGCCGCAATGCGGCGACGATTTCCTGCGCCGCATCGAGCACGTAGAGGTTGCTGCGCTTGCCCAAAATCCCGAGCAAGAGGTCGAACTCGCCCTCCCGCGCGCTGAAGCGCACGGCCAGTTGGCGATCATCGTCAAGCAACCGGGCACCCTTGACTACGGCCCGGGAAAGGTGTGCCCGCAGATAGCTCGAAAAGGCGGGCGGGCGATCCGGGGCCCTGGGCAGCCGGTCAATTTCGGAAATCCGCGCGAGGTTGCCGTGGCAGCTGAAATAAAGACACCGCTTGCGACCCTCGTCGCGCTCGGGGTCTCGTCCATAAAGCGAGAGCGCAAGACTGGTCGCGTCGGGCTGCACCCAGCGCTCGACCCGGTGGCCGCGAAAGTCTGAATCGATGATCCCGGCGACCCGGCGCAGCTCCTTCAAACTGAGCATGCCTCTATGACCTCCGAGCGAACTGCAGACAAAGAAAAATTGCGACCCGAGAGCGTACGTCCAGGACTGACGCACCTGCGATTGACATCCTTACGATTGACACTGCGGACAGTAATGAGTCCCGCGCTGGGCCACCAGCTTGCGACGAATCGTCGTTCGACACACGTAGCAGGGCTCTCCTGTGCGGGCGTAGACCCGCCGTTCGTCCTGGTAGCGACCGTCGCTCCCATCCGGGGCGATGTAGTCGCTAATACTCGAGCCACCTGTTTCGATCGAACGCAAGAGCACTCGACAAACTTCGCGGGCGATCTCTTCGCAGGCCAGACGCGTCATGGACATTGCGCGCCGACCGGGACGCACCCCTGCGTAGAAGAGAGCCTCGTCGGCGTAAATGTTCCCAATCCCGGCGAAGACGGATTGATCGAGCAACAGGGCCTTGATGGCGGTCTTGCGTTTGCGGGTTGCCTTAAAGAGTGCGTCGCCCGTAATCTCGAGGGCGTCGACGCCCAGGCGATCGATGCGCTCATTGCGCTCGCCCGGGGCCAGCAACATCACCTTGCCGAACTTTCGCACGTCGCGGAAGTAGACCTCTGGGCCGTGATCCTGGAACTTGAAGCGCAGGTGGGTGTGTCGATCCGGTTCGAACTCTCCCTGCTCTTCGGGAGGCAGCGCCGACCGCGCCGCCGCAGACAACAGGCGCACACTTTTGGCCCGGCTCGAGAACAGCTGCCCGGTCATGCCGAGGTGGAGCAGCAACTGCCCGCCGTCCGGAAGCAATCCCAACAAGTACTTGCCCCGGCGCTCGAGTCCCAAAATCGTGCTGCCCCGCAATCTGCTGCGCAGGATGTCGGGCGGCGTGATGAAGAAGTAACTCGGCGCGGTGGTCACCACGTCGGCGATCTGCCGACCGACCAGCAGCGGGGCAATGCGTTGGCGGGTAATTTCGACCTCGGGAAGCTCGGGCATGAGGAATACACTTTACTCCCGCTTTGGGGCTCATGCTGCCGGGTGAAGCGGGCTGGCGTCGACCGTTGCAACTGCGCCGGATTGCGCCATTCTGGTACGACCTCCCCGGGTCTCCACACATCGCAGACCATCGCGATGCAAGAATCGAGGTACGAGGTAAGGGTGACGGATGTTGCGCGGGGCCCGGCCGACCGGGGATCGGCGAAAGTGAGCAGATTTGGCGGCGGAGAACGCAAGCGCCGGCGACAGGTGGTGACGCCCCAAAACTTGGAGCGCTGGGCCATTCGTCATCTCGACCGCTTTGGTTCCTCTGCGGCCAACCTGCGGCGGGTTCTGTTGCGGAGGCTGCGCCGGATCGAGCAGGCCCAGCAGGAGAGCTTCCCCCTCGCCCCGGACTGGATCGACAACACGGTCGCGGAGTTGCGGACCCGCGGCTATCTCGACGATCGCAAGTACACCATTTTGCAGGTCGAGCGAATGCGGGCTCGAGGCAGCTCCGCCCGGCGGATCGAGCACAGCCTGAGTGAAAAGGGCATATCCCGAACCCTCGCCCGAGAGGTCATCGCAAGCGCCGGCGGTGAAGGGCAGGAGCTGCTGGCCGCGGTTTCCTACGCGAGGCGCCGAGGGCTCGGCCCATTTCGTCTCGATCCCGAGCTCCGAGCCGAGAAGCGGCAGCGCGACCTCGCAGCGCTGGGCCGATCCGGATTTCCCTATGAGATCGCCCGGCGCATAGTTGAAGCCCCGAATGTGGAGAGCCTTGATTCTGAGGTGATTGCGCCAGAATAGCAGCACCGGTGCGACTACCACTACGACTACCACTACGACAGAGGCTTGGTACTCTCCGGCCCGCTGTAGCGACACCAGTCCGGGGACTCCATGAGCGACTCAACTAAGTCAAAGACCAAGGCAAAGCCAGCAGGCGATCAGAACGAGAATCCGTATCGGGAGGTCGATCCGTCGCCGAATTTTGCGGCCATCGAGCGCCGGATTCTCGAGCAGTGGGAGGCGGAGGGGACCTTTCGCGCTTCGATCGACAATCGACCCGAAGGCGAGAATGGCGACAACGAGTTCGTGTTCTACGACGGCCCCCCTTTCGCCAACGGCCTGCCCCACTACGGTCACCTTGTCACCAGCTACATCAAAGACATCATTCCCCGGTACCAGACTCTGCGCGGCCGAAAGGTCGAGCGTCGCTTCGGCTGGGACTGCCACGGACTTCCGGCGGAGATGGAGGCTGAAAAAGAACTCGGCGTCGCAGGGCGGGCGCAGATTATCGAGTTCGGCATCGATAATTTCAACAACCACTGTCGCGAGTCGGTGCTCAAGTACACCCACGTTTGGCGGAATTACATCGACCGCGCGGCTCGCTGGGTCGATTTCGAAAACGATTACAAGTCCCTGGACCTCGACTACATGGAGAGCGTCATTTGGGCTGTAAAACAGCTCTGGGACAAGGGCCTGCTCTACGAAGGCTATCGCGTGATGCCCTACTCCTGGGCGGCGCAAACTCCGCTGTCCAATCACGAAACCCGGCTCGACGACAGTTATCGGGAGCGTCAGGACCCGGCGCTTACGGTGCGCTTCGAACTTGTCCCCAATGCTCCGGACGATGAACCCACCGATGTACTGGCCTGGACCACGACACCCTGGACACTGCCGAGCAATCTCGCCCTCGCGGTAGGCAATGACATTGAGTACGGCGTTTTCGTTATCGACGGGCGCCGAGTGATCCTGGCGTTATCGACTCGCGAAAAGCTCGCTGCGGAACTGGGGGACGCCGACCCCATCGAGACGCTCACGGGACGAGATCTCGTCGGTCGCGCCTACACGCCGCTCTTCCCGTTTTTCGAAAACACCACCAATGCATTTCGGATTCTTGCCGCAGAGTTCGTCAATACCGAAGAGGGAACCGGGATCGTTCATCTCGCCCCGGGGTTCGGCGAAGACGATATGGCCGTTTGCCTCGAAGCCGAGATCCCGGTTGTCTGTCCCGTGGATGACGGGGGCTGCTTTACAAATCAGGTTCCGCCCTGGGCCGGCCTCATGGTGTTCGACGCCAACAAACCCATCATCCGCGATCTCAAGGATCGCGGCCGGGTCGTCAAACACGAAACCTACCTCCACAACTATCCCCACTGTTGGCGCACCGACGAACCGCTGATCTACAAGGCGCTCGACTCCTGGTACGTAAAGGTCAGCGCGATTCGCGATCGCATGGTGGAACACAATCAACAGATCAACTGGATCCCGGAACACATCCGCGACGGACTCTTTGGCAAATGGCTAGAGGGCGCGCGAGATTGGTCGATTTCGCGAAATCGCTTTTGGGGCACGCCGATTCCCGTGTGGAAGAGCGATGACCCGAATTACCCGAGAATCGACGTATATGGGAGCCTGGATGAGCTAGAACGAGATTTTGGAACACGTCCCACCGACCTCCATCGGCCCACGATCGACAATCTCACCCGGCCCAACCCGGATGATCCCAGCGGCAAATCGACCATGCGCCGGGTCCCCGAGGTACTCGATTGCTGGTTCGACTCCGGCTCGATGCCCTACGCCCAGGTCCACTACCCGTTCGAGAACAAGCAATGGTTCGATGACCACTTCCCCGCCGACTTCATCACCGAGTACCAGGCGCAGTCCCGCGGCTGGTTCTACTTGATGATGGTGTTGTCGACCGCGCTGTTCGACCGCCCGCCTTTCCGCAATTGCATTGCCCACGGCACCGTGCTCGACGAAGACGGCAAAAAGTTGAGCAAGCGTCTGCGCAACTACCCCGACCCAAGTGAAGTGATGGACGAACTCGGATCGGATGCACTGCGTTGGTTTCTGGTTTCATCGCCACTCATGAGCGGCGGCGACCTGCGCTTTGCCCGGGACGATCGGCAGATTCGCGAGGCAGTGCGCACGGTCGTGAACCCGATCTGGAACGCCTATTACTTCTTTACCCTGTACGCGAACGCCGATGGAGTAAAGGCCAAGTTCAACACCCAATCGACGGACTTGCTCGATCGATACATCCTCGCCAAGACCTACGAATTGGTGAGCGGGTTGTCGCAGGCGCTCGACGAATACGAGTTGCCTGCGGCGTGCAATCGTGTTATTTCCTACATCGACGCCCTGAACAACTGGTATATCCGGCGCAGCCGACCGCGTTTCTGGCGCTCCGAAAGGGACCAAAACAAGTCCGACGCATACGACACCCTGTTTACTGCCCTCGCAGTACTGTGTCGCGCCATCAGTCCGCTGTTGCCGTTGATCAGCGAAGAGATCTACCAGGGCCTCACGAATGCCGGGAGCGTGCACCTCACGAGCTGGCCCGACGAACTGAACGATTGCGCGGATCCCCAACTCGTGGCCGACATGGATAGGGTTCGGGACATCTGCTCTGCCGCCTTGAGCTTGCGCGCGGTCGAGAAGATTCGCGTTCGCCAGCCCCTGGCCGAGCTCGTGGTTGCTGGATCGAATCTCGGCCAGCTCGAACCTTATTTTAATTTGATCGCAGACGAAGTGAACGTGAAGCGCGTCCGGATCAGCGACGAATTCGGCGACTACGCGACGTTTCGCTTGCAAGTCAACGCGCGAGCCATTGGGCCGAGACTCGGGGGGGAAACCAAAGCCGTCATCAAGGCCTCGAAGCAGGGAGACTGGAGCGCTCTGCCCGAGGGCGGGATCACCGTCGCGGGCCATCAGCTTTCGGAGGGTGAGTATGAGATGCTGCTCCAGCCCCGAGACGGGGTCACGTGTGAATCGCTCTCCAGCAACGACGCCATCGTCGTGCTCGATCTCGAATTGACCGACGAACTGGTCGCTGAAGGATTCGCTCGAGACGTCGTGCGGGCGGTGCAGCAGGCCCGCAAAGAGGCCGATCTCGACGTTTCGGACTCGATCCGGCTGGTTCTGCAACTCGACGACGAATGGCGACGGGCGGTCGACCCGTTTCGCGATTACATCGCAGAACAGACGCTGGCCACGGCGGTAGACCTCGACGGCGACCCGGGAGCCGTGGATCTGTTCGCCCACGAAGCGCGCTTTGGCGACGTCAACGTGCGCATTGGGCTTGCACGAGTCGACTGAGCCGTCCCCGGCGCGACCCAAACCGCACGTTCTACTCCGCAGAAATCCCTAGGATCGCTCGATCCGATCCCGGACTTCGCTGCTCGAAACGCCGGGGGCAGTGAGTGCATAGGCGCTATAGCCTGCTCTCTTCCCACGCCGCCAACCGGTACAGAAGCTCCCCCACCGCAGCTCGCATCCCGACCTTCCGAATCTGCATTCATGCGCTCGATCCAGTTCAGTGCGCGGGCGAATTCAACCCCAAGGAAGGAGAGTTCACCCATGGATCGTTCTGCGACCTTGATTGGTCATTTGAAATCGAATCAACCAGCGACCTGGTCCCTATTAAAACTGGCTGCAACCCAGGGGTTGGCATCGATCAATATTTCAGAAGATACGGTCATGCTCGACGACGAATTGCAACATCGACATCCAAGGCTTCACTACTTGATGTTCCGCCTGATGAGCGAGTGGAACCCCCAGCGTCATCGATTCCGCGCAACCCGCAATCCCTAGGAACTAGCGGGGCTTGTTCTGATTCTGAAACACCTTTGTCGTCATCTCTTGCACGAAATCTTTGGCGATGACGATCCAGAGTACGAACGGGAAGGCGTCGCAGATCAGCAGCATCGGCAGCATCTTTTCGTAGATGTCTTGCCGATTCACCATTCCGGCTTGAACTCCGGCCATCTCTGACGCGTAGACGAAGAACACCTGCAGGAAGAAGATCAAAACGAATCCGACGAGGATGCCCACGCATCTGCGCAACAAACTCATGCGCGGCGTGACGATCATCAAGATCAAGAACGGCAGGTAGTTGATGAACCGATCTCGCGTTCCCTCGGGCAGGATGCGCGTCATGCCCAGAAAACCGAAAATGGGTATCGCGAGTTCGGCGAACAGGCGACCGTACGCGTCCCGGCCCCATTCGAGCCAGGCCCAGGTTACCGGCACCGTAATGCCGACGATCTTAAGGGTCTGCAGTAGTACGCGACCAGTCACGATTCACGACCTGAGTAATCCATAGCAGCCACACCGACGTGATCATCAAGATCAGTGTGGCTTGCCAAAAGTAGAGATGCATGAAATCAAAGTATTGGGGAGCGTGTTTTCCAACCACGATCAGAACTGCGATGCGTAACACATTGAACAGATAGAGAATCGGGATCCCCAGCCCGAAACCCACCAACTTCTTGGACCATACGGTAGGAAAGGCCAGTACCGCTGCGGCGAAAATCAGCACCTCGTACACCCCTGTGCACTCTTCGATGATGTGGACCGCGAAACCCTTGTACGCCACGACCTTTTGCGAGTGGGTGATCTGGGTCGTAAAGACGCTGAAGGCCAGGTACTCGAAATAAGCAGTGGCCTCCGCAAGCGCGTCTACGGCCCCAATGTAGCGTTCGCGAAACTTCGGGTAGCCGTAGGCGATGGCGCCGAGATACACGAGAAACAGGAATACGAAGCGGTAGGCCGGATTCTTCCAGGCCGGCATTTCGCCCCGATCGCCATTCCGCGACTCCGCCGCATCGTCGTCGGCGGGTTCTTGTGCATCGGTCATGAACTCAACGTCCTCGTGTGGAGGCTTTTGTGGCGGCGGCTAGCAGCAGTCTAATCCCAACAACTAGCCTTATCAAAGGCTATTCTGAAGTCGGCTTGCCGCACATGCAGCAAGCCGACTTCGAGACTCAGATGCGCACGGCCTGCGCAACGGGAGTGCGTATTGCGGTTTTCGCTGATTCGCGATTTCGAACGAATCTGGTTCCAGAAGCTCTTGTTGCCCCTGGGCGTGCTTTTCTATTGCGTATCGATGTGCGTTGCATTGGCCCAGTGGAGCGGGATTGCGGGGCTCGGTGTCGGTCTCGGTCGAGTCGTGGCGATGGCACTCGTCGGCCACCTGTTCGCCGCGCTGCTTCTCGCTGTACAGGGCCTGGCGGGCAGCGCATTGATTCGCCTCGCTGGCTGGCAAAACGTCCTCGAAAATAGACCCGAACGACTGCTGTTTTCGATCGTCGTGGGATTCGTCGCCAGCAATCTCGTATTGATGCTGCTCACCATGGCTGGCGCGTTGAATTCGACTGTACTCGGAACCCTGGGCCTGGCCGGGATCACGGCGATGCTGTGGTGGGATCGCGCACGGATCACCCGGTGGGTAGGTTCGGTGTCGTTCAACTCCATCCAGTCCAATCTCGTCACCAACCTGACGGGGGTCGCGGTCGTCGCCGCGTCGTTTTATTGGCTCTGGCCAATACTGGTTCAAACCGCGCTTCCGAACTCGGACTGGGATTCTGCGCTCTACCATCTTCCCCTCGCCGAACGCTATCTCGACGGGAAGCTGTGGAACCCCGACCCACTCTTTTCTGCCAATTCGTTTCCCGGCGGTGTAAGCCTCGTGTACGCGGTGTTTCTCAGCTTTGGGCTCGAATCGGGGATCATCCCATACAATTTCTTGTTCGTGCTGCTGAACCTGATTGCGGCCTACGCCCTCGCCGCACGCCTCGGCAACCCCCACAGCGGGGTCTGGGCAGTCCTGGTTTGCAGCGGCATCCATGTTCTGTGGCAGCAGGGCGTGGACCCCCGAGTCGACGGCTTTCTATCGCTATTTGTTGCAACCGCCATGCTTGCCCTCGTGATCTGGTTGCGGGACCGGTCCCAGGTTGTCCCTCTCTACCTGCTGGCGATTTCACTGGGGGGGGCTCTCGGGGCCAAGTACACGGGCCTCTTCATTGCCCTGGCCTTCGTGGGTCTGGTGTTCGCGATCCTCGTGCGACAGGCCATGACCGACCGGCGCAGCCTGTCGCTGCGCAGCACTCTACTCTGCGTCTCGCTCCTCGCGATTCCCAATGCCACCTGGTACGCGTCGAACACCGTCATGCACGGCGACCCGCTCTTCCCCATGTTGCGCGGGGACTACTACGAGGACGCCGCCAGACCAAACGAGCGCATTCCCATGACGGGCGTGTTGAACGCAAAACTTGCGGAGCTTTCGCCCGACTCGCCCGAGCGACAAAGAACAAACACCCTGGTTCGCAGAACCACAGCAGAACTCCCCTCGACATTGTTCAACCTGGTCGATGTTTATCAACATCCAAACGATTATTCGACCAAGCCAAATCACTTCGCCTCGCCCCTGCTTTTGCTGTTTTTCGTGCTTCCCTTCGCAATGCCAAAGGAGGGTCGACAACGAGCGGGTGGGTTCGCGCTCTACGGGCTGACGCTGGTCTGCTTTGTTGGCCTCGCGAGCCAGACCAACTTGTTGCGCTACACCCTGCCCTTTCTCGTCTTGTTTGGCGTGGGAAGCGCGCTGGTGATCAGCCGCTGGGCGCACCCGGCCTGGCGAGCACTCTGGCTCGTCTGTGGGATCGCGGTGCTCGTGGGCCACCACCCACCCGAGGTTCGCAAGCTCGAACGGTTGCAACCGGAGCTCTACAGCCGGGTCGATGGCGATCGACTCGAGTGGCTGAAGGGCGTGGGGTACAACTTTACGAAGTCGATGCCCGTGGTCGTAGATCGCATCAACCGCGAGATTCGGGAGGGCACCCTCGACCCAGACGCTGTCATTTTGATGGCGGGTGAGGGAAAGGGGCGTCTGCTCGATTGTGGCTTCCTGCCCGATCTCAGCTGGTTCATGCAGCGCTGGACCGTCGAAATGGTAAGAGCGGGTTTCGACAACGACACCGTCTTTCGCTCGCTACGGAGCCAGGGCATCACTCACATTCTCTACAACCGCGGATATTTTCGCTGGGTACTCGCCCACACCGAGACAGCGGTTGAACCGCTTGCCTTCGCAATGGTGCGACTCGAGTCCTTGTTCGACTCTCATGGGACAATGGTCATGGACCTGGCGGGGATGCAACTGGTCGAATTGGTCGAGCCCGAGAGTTCAGATCAATTTTGACAGAGCGTGGGTGTTTTCAGGATCTCGACCCCACTGTCGATATAGTATGCCGAACAGTCGATTTCGGCTGACATCTCGAAAGGGCAGGCTGCAGATGAAACAAGGGAGGATTGAATCGGGCGCTCTGCCGGGTCGCGCCACGCCAACGGGCAGGCTCGCTGGAGCTTGCCTCGTGTTGGCACTGATGACGGGTTGCTCTTTCGAAACGGTGGGAGAGATTCCGAGTGATCCCGAACAGCTACAGGCCGCGCTCTTCCAGTCGGTGAAGTGGGAAGGGGCACGGCGCACCAGCGCATTGATCGAGGCCGGTGCGCTGGTAGACGCGCGGGACCTCGGCGGATGGACCCCCCTTCACTATGCGATCAACAGGATGCGCGACAAAGAGTATCGAGACATGCGCACCCTCCGAAGTTTGATTGAGGAGGCGGGGGCTGACATCCACGCGATCTCGAACGATGGATTCACACCTGTTTCGTTGGCTGCGCAAATAGGTGCAATTGAGGCCCTGGATCTTCTGCTCGAACACGGTGCCGATGCCAGCACCCAGGACGACGACGGATTGAGTCTTCTAATGATTGCCGTCAACAAGAAACAGAACGAGATGGCCGAGCACCTGCTACAGCTGGGCGCGGACGTAAACCAGCAATTGCCTCAGGGTGGCGGGGCCCTCTTCATTGCCGTGCAGAGAAACAGTCCGGATATGGTGCGTTTGTTGATCGAACGCGGAACGAATGTTGGCGGAACTGAGAAATCCGCGGCGCCAATCATTTTCGCTGCAGCGCTTCGCAACGAGGAGGTGGTGACGCTGCTACTGAAAGCCGGGGCAGACGTGAATGCGGTCAACCAAAAAAACGGCGCTACCGCAATTCACCGGGCCGTGGAGTCGGGACCGTCCATGGTCAAACTCTTGCTCGAGGCGGGAGCGAACGTCAATGTCTTGAATCTGGAGGGGAAGACGCCCCTGGCGATAGCGGAACTGGTGGGCGATGCCGAGATGATCAGCCTCTTGAGCGCCGGGACCTAGCAGCAGCGTTCCGACCGCAGCGTGAAGGATCCTGGCCCGAGGTTTAGTTTGACGCGCTCAGTTTCTCGCGGGCGGCCATGGCCACCTTGTTGTCTGGGTGACTCTCGATTGACTCGAGAGCAGAGCGTACCCTGCCGTCCGAGTCCAACGTCAGACCCTCGATCACGGCGATCACAACCTTCGCATCCGCCGATTTGAGAGTCGTCTCGAGCATTTCGGCAGCCTCCGCCGGATAAATGCCCGCCATGTGTTCCGCCGTCCAAACCCGGAGTTCAAGCGCGTACCCGGGCTGGGTCAGGACTTCGACGAGCGTTTCGAGTGGTGGTTTGTTCTTCATGCTCGAGGTAGAAGTGCTCGGAACGATGGCCTGCCTGATCGCTTTCGCTGTTGGCATTACAGGCGTCGCAGTGTTCTTGGTGCTGCTCGTGGTACTGGGGTCGGCAACAGTTTCTTGGCTCTTGCGTGATCCGTCGCTCTCCGGACCGCATGCGGAGATGAGGATTGCCAGGGCGACCGGCAATAAGGCAAAGGACAAAAA
>JADFNE010000079.1 GCA_022563535.1 Myxococcales bacterium | reverse complement strand
GAATGGTCGAACAGGCGGCCCGCTGCGATGGAGAGCCGCCACGAGGCCTCTGCATCCTCGATCGCGACGACCCCGAACACCTCGAAGGCGCTTACCCCAAAAAGTTCGACCCCAAAGCTTCCAAACTCGAGTTCGTGGTCTGGAAACGGCGCCAGATCGAGAGTTATCTGCTGGTGCCGCGCGCGATCCGGGGATGCCTGGCCAAGCATCGCGATGATCCCCAGCTCGATCGACTGCTCGAATCCTGGCTCCCCGATCCGAGCGACGAAAAGGAATTTTGCAAGCTAAACGCCAAGCAGGTGCTCGGGGCGCGAGGACCGATCGCGCGTTACCTCGGCCGCCCACTGCGTGCTCAGGAGATCGTGCGCGGCATGACTCCGCTCGAGATCCACGACGACATCAAAGGTGTTCTCGTGCGCATTCGCGACCGTCTGTGCTCATCGGTCGAGTCCCCGGTCCGCAGGGCTGTTCTCTAATCTAAATGCGCCAACCACGGCGCGAATCTAAATGCGCCAACCGCGTGTGCTCAGGGGTCGATCGCATCGCGCAAGATCGGCCTCGGCACGGGCTGGCCAAGTTTTCGCACGACGCGCACTTCGCGTACGAGTGCGAAGGCCCGGCCCAGAAACAGTGAACCGATGATGACGTGCATGCCGAGAAAAATAGTGTTGGTCCAGAACGCGAAGGCGTAGAGGGCCTCACGGGTTCCAAATTCCTCGAACAAGTTCGCGAAAGCGATCTCGCGAGTTCCGAAGTTGCCCAGCGAAGGAATCAACATCACGACGTACATCATCGGGATTCGGGCCATTAGCGCGATCCAATCGATATCGAGGCCGAACGAACGAGCGGCCAAACCCTGGATCCCGACATCATATACACCGAACAGGGCAAACCAGCCGACATAGGGGAGGAGTTCGCGAGGTTTCACGCTGTCGATCCAGCTCCCAATTCCCAATCGATTGAGAACGACGCGCAGATATCCCATCCGCACCGCGAGCGAGACGACCCCAACAATCACCCAACACACCAACACGAGCAGCGCGACATCGGAGTTGCCCAGGACGCCACCGTCGAGCAAGCCGAGGGCGAGGGTGGCCTGGAGCAAGAGGATCGCGAAGTGAGCGACAAAGGGGATGCTCGCAATGGCGACGACCCGTCCTACTTCCGCCGTCTGTACGAGCTGTGTCACGCCCAACAAGAAGGTCGCATCGGCCAATGAGTTGTTGACCGTGCGCAACAACTCGGAAGCACCCTTGATGGCCATGATCTTGCGAATGGGAACGCGCTCGAGGAACTGTCGGATTGCGGCGGCTTGGAACAGCCCCCAGACCACGAAGAATGAAAGCTTGTCAAAAATTGTGATCGCGATGAAGAGGGGGACGTTCGCGTTGGCGGTGGCAGCGGGAATCGATTGCCAATCAATCTTGTATCCAAATACGTAAACTAGTGCGCCGATCGATATGGACCAGGGCAGGAGTTGACGGCCAATGCTATTGAAAACAGACTTCACCGGGCCGCAGCATAGCGCCAGCTGAGGGATCGGGTGTTCAGTCGATCACTGAAAAATCTGCGCGACGTGCGTGGCGTCGTTGAATTTTTCGAAGGCGAGTCCATTCGATGAAGGTTTTAGCCCTGGATTTTGACGGTGTCATTTCGGACAGCGCTCCGGAGTGTTTCTGGATTGCGTTGCGGACCCTTTTACGGGTCCGTCCCAACACGGGTTACCAGGCGCTACTCGCCAGCTTGGATGAACTCGACGGGGCGCAGGCTCGCGAGGCGGTAGCCCGGGATTCGCTGTACCGGGGTTTCCTGGAGTTGCTGCCCCTCGGCAATCGCGCCGAAGACTTTGGAGTCGCGCTGTTGGCCCTGGCCGCCGGCGTCAAGCTCGAAACCCAGGCTGAGTACGATCACTACTACGATTCTCTCGAGGCGACCTTCGCCGCAGACTTTCACAGCCAGTTCTACCGAGAACGCGATGAGTTTCGCAGCGCCCAGCCCGAGCGTTGGGCGCTGCTCATGAGCCCGTATCGGGAGTTGATCGAGGCGCTGCGCCGGCACGCGGGTTCTGTGGATTTTGCGATCGCAACAGCCAAGGACGGCGCCTCGGTGTCTCAGCTCCTTTCTCACTACCAGCTCGAAGACCTGCTGGGTCCCGATCATGTCTTCGACAAAGAGGCTGGCCGCGACAAGCGAGCGCATCTGGGCGCCGTGCGCGAGCGATTTGATGTCGACTTCTCGGACATCACCTTCATCGACGACAAAGTCAATCATCTAATTCCGGTTCAGGAACTGGGAGTTCGCTGTTTTCTGGCTTCTTGGGGGTATAACGGCCCGCGAGAACACGTGCTGGCCCAGAAGAACGGAATTGGGGTTTGCGGACTCGATCAACTGGAGTCGATGGTCTTCTCTTGAGCGCCCGCAGGCGCCGGCTTGGCCTTGGGTTCAATTCGGTCTACTCTTGTCCGGGTAGGATGATCGTGACACGGAATAAGGCGGAACCAAGAGACTAGATCACGCATCTCAGCGTGAGCTTGGCCCGACCCGCGACCGGAAGAACGGCTCCCCCCCACCGACCCCCCAAAGAATTGCGCGCGAGAAAGTCTCACGCGGACTGCGAGCGAGTGATCTCTCGGACGTGCCGGATCGCGATCCGGCCGCCGCAGATGGGCCCGAACGATTCGACCTTCGGATCGATGCGCTACGGGGGGAGCGAACTGCGTGCTTGACCAGAAGGAAAGTCGCAGCGGGTTCGGATCCCCGGGCCATCCCCGCAACCGCCGGCGTCTCAGCGGGAAGTCCTTGAGCCGTCGAGGACGCCTCACCTTGCTGGCGCTCGTAGCCGGCGTCGTTCTGGTCGCCGGATTCTCGCAATTGGCTTCGACGCTAAAGCTCGCGATGCGGGATTTGCACCCGGGCACAAGCGCGTTGAATTCCGGTGTACCCGGGTTGCGCCGCGCGGCGCCCGAACCCTTCTTTTCTCGGCTTCCGGTGGGTGCCGAACACGCTGTGTACGCCTATGCGGACGATCCCACTGGGCGACATTCGAGCGGAGTTGCATTTGCCAGTGCGGCGAGTGATCCATTTTCGGGCCCGCGACTGGTCGAGGTCGTTCCGGCGCCGCTGGATCGCCCGGATCTCGCGGGCCCACTGCGAATCGAATACTCACTCGATGCAGAACTCACCCGGTTGGTCTTCAAGATTCTCCGCGCCGGTCGCGTCGAGCGCGGACACGTGATCGTGCTGGAACCCGATTCGGGTCGAGTGCTCGCCTATGCGTCGACCGACCCCGAACAGTTTCCGCCGACTCGAGCGTATCCCGCAGCGTCGCTGGTCAAGATCGTGACCGCGGCGGCCGTGCTCGATACGCCCGCGGGTCAGCTCCGCAAACCCTGTCGCTATCAGGGAAATCCCTATCGCCTCCGTCGCACGGGAATCAAGCGTCCCAGCACGGGTCGCGAGGTTTCACTCGAAATGGCGCTCGCCACCTCCAACAACAAATGCTTCGCGCAATTTGCGGTCAACGATGTCGGCGGCTTGGGGCTGCTCGACACGATCGATCGGTTTGGTTGGCTCTCGCAAGCCGGCCCCGGTCACGACGCGGGCACTGTCAATCTGGGCAGGCTGGGTGGGGACGATTACGATCTCGGCCGCCTCGGATGTGGCTTGGCAGGCTGCCGCATCACCCCGCTGCACGCCGCGCGTCTCGCCGCCACCCTGGCCAACGGCCTCAACGTCGAACCCTGGTGGGTGGATCGCGTCGTCGATGCCGAGGGGAATGAACTTGCGCGACCCTTTGTGGAAGCGGCACAGCGCGTGATGAGTAGCGAACGGGCCGACGAACTCCGGCACATGATGGTGCGCACAACCACGCGAGGAACGGCCCGCAGCGCGTTTCGGGACCGCCGAGGGCAACCGCGCCTCGATTCAATCCAGGTCGCGGGCAAGACCGGGAATCTCTCGGGATCCAATCCCGACGGACGCTACGAATGGTTCGTCGGCGTGGCGCCAGCGGAGGATCCCACGATTGCCATCGCTGTGGTTCAAGTTCACGGACACCTGTGGTGGAAGAAGTCGTCGGAGATCGCCGCCGACGTGCTCTACGAGGTTTTCTGCGAGAAGAGGAATTGCGATCCGGCCCTCGCAAGTCGTTACACCGGGAGACTCAGCTCTCGAACCGCACCGGTGTTTCTCTCCGAGAACGGGTTGGCGACTCCCTAGGACTGACTCTTGGCTAGCAGGCCGAGGCTCAAGAGCGATTGAAGTTCTTGTCCGCTGGGATCGCCTCTGCGAGCACGGTCCCCATGCCGAGGGCTTCGCCGTCCTCCAGGGATTCTACTGGAGGGAGACACGCGACGAACTTTTCGAGCAAGGCCGAACTCTCTCTCGACAGATTGCAGAAATGCAGCGCAATACCCCGGTCTCCATCGTCTCGAACGATCTCGGCTTCGACCTGGATCGGTCCAGCATCAGAGGGTCCGTAGAGCGCGAGCCTGAGATGCGCGCCGATTTCCATATCGCCGAAACGCTCCACCCGCATGCCGGAAGACGAAAGATCGCGCCCCATCAAGATCGAATTGACGCCGTCGCTCTGCACTTCGATACGCTGGAGATAGTCCCCGCGCCGATCTTTGCGCCGCTCGTCCGGCTCCGTCTCAGACGGGGCGACGGTCGTCAGGGAGAGTTGGACTTCGCAGTCCGTGCTGACTGGCGGATCGGTCTCGTCGTCGAGTTTCAACCCTGGGAGCGCGCGGCTGTCGCAACTCGGCAGGCTGAGTGCCGCTGGAAACTTGGGAGCGAGAGACAGTGGCCCGCTGATCCTCGAATTGATCATTCGGGCGAGAGTCGAGAGACTGGCATCGTCGAGGTCGGCATCGAAGACCATTGCGCAGCTGTACCTCGTAGCGTCTCCGTCCTGCCAGGGTCCCGTACGAAGGATTTCGCCCGAGAGATCGAGTCGTTCGCAGCCGGTCGTGGTCGCGTCCAATGAGAAGGTCACCCGGGTTCCCGACTCGAACGGCTCGTCGCCGATGAAGTGGCAACCTCGATTCGAGATGTCGACTAGAAGCGATTCGCGGTTTTCACGAGTCGTTGCGCTCTTCGCTGCAACACTCGCGACGGAAATCTGAGAACCCATTGGGAGTCGGGTATCGCGGCGTCTCTCGTCTCCCTGGTAGAGCGCTCGCTGAATCAATAGACGCCAGACCTCAGGGTGCACAGGCAGCCTGACCAATAGGTGAAATCCCATGGTGCGCAGCATGCGCCGCAGGGCGGGGGAATCTTCCTCTACTGCGATGATGCGAACGGGTCTTCCCGGGCCCGCACCTGGTGGCGAACCAGGGCGTACCTTGCTCGCGTGGCGCGGTGTCGAGATCAGCAGATTCGAAGGTGGACCGACCTCTTCTCCGATCTCAGATCTCCGAAGCCGGCGATAGGCGATTTCGGATCGGTCGAGCAGTTCAGCCACGGGCAAGAGCTCACCGTCGTCCAGTAGCAGCACAGCAGGGGTGTCTTGCATCTTCGAATTTGGCCTCGGGTTCAGTCTCTGAATATGGGAGGTGATGGGGGGGACTGTCTCGCAGCCTATCTTTTCGGATGATCTCGAGAGAGACTGAAGAAACAGCTCGAACCCCACGGGGTCAGCTTAAATCTCCACACTCGTGGCGTTCGCAGTGATTGGGCCCTCGAGGCTGTGGTTCGATCTAGTGAGCCTGCTACTTTGGTTTCGTGGCCAACGATCAGACACTGACCTCCACACTTCTCATTGCCATGCCCCAACTCGAGGATCCGAACTTTCGTCGCACCGTGATGCTTATCGTCGAACACGATGAAAACGGAACCTTCGGGCTGGTATTGAATCGCGAGGTTGACCTGCTGGCGTCGACGCTGTGTGCGAGCCTCGACATCAAATGGCGCGGGCACCCGAAAGCCAACATTCAATGGGGCGGGCCGGTGGAACCCGACTCGGGTTGGCTCCTGCTAAACCAGCCTGAAATCGAAGACCTCGAAGATCCAGCCATCGCACGGATCGGAGAACAAGGTCTGTTCCTCGCGCGCTCGCTCGAAGTCCTGCGCAATGCCTCCAATCAGTCGCTCAGTGATATTCGCTTTTTCCTGGGGTATGCGGGATGGGGACCCGGGCAACTCGAATGGGAGATGTCCAACGGCGCATGGTTGGTTGCTCCTCCGAATCGCGAGATGGTTTTCGAATCCTCGAGTGGCGCGATGTGGGATCAGAGTGTCCGGAGCCTCGGGATCGACCCGGCTTCGCTTGTAGCCACCCAGGGTATTCACTAAAGGGCAGGTCGATCGGGGCTGGCCGACCCCGAGACCGTCTCCGCAATCATGCGTGAAATTCTCAAAAAAATTTTAAGCGCCGACTCGGCGGGTTCGTCTGCGAACGCCTACGAGGTTCGCTGCCACGACTGTGATGTTTCATTTCCGGTCGGAACCAAGCGTTGCATTCACTGTGGTGGACGGACGGGGTCGAGACCGATCTTCGAAGAGCAAATTGCCGCGGATCCGCAGGTTGTCTTCGCCCCAAACTTCGCTCCGACAACGGATTCAAACCAATTCACGGAAATGTCGAGCGATGCGGTCGAGTCGATTGATCCGTTTGCGGATACGCTAGACGAAGACAAACAGCCCCGAGGATCAATCGTGCGAGCCTTGGGCAACCTGAGCTGGTTCCTGGTCATTGCCGCGCTTTATCTTTACCGCTCCTGCGCTGGCTGAGCCCGCTCCGATTCATTATCACTGCAAGTCTGGAGGAACCCCAATGAAGGTCAAAGCTGCGATCGCCGTCGAGGCGGGCAAACCCCTGATCGTGGACGAAATTGATATCGAAGGCCCCCGGGCCGGTGAGTGTCTGATCAAGCTCGCTGCCACGGGCGTCTGTCACACCGATGCGTTTACCCTGAGCGGTGATGATCCAGAGGGGTTGTTTCCGGCGATCCTTGGACACGAAGGCGCAGGGGTCGTCGAGGAAGTCGGTAGCGGTGTGACTTCACTCGCCCCCGGCGATCATGTGATCCCGCTCTACACGCCAGAATGTCGGCAGTGCAAATTCTGCCTTTCGGGCAAGACCAATTTGTGTGGCGCCATACGCGAAACCCAGGGGCGAGGCATGATGCCCGATGGGACGACGCGATTGTCCTATCAGGGGAAACCAGTTCATCACTATATGGGGACGTCGACCTTTGCCGAATACACGGTCGTTCCCGAAATTGCGCTGGCCAAGATCAACAAGACGGCACCGCTGGACAAGGTCTGCTTGTTGGGGTGTGGTATCACGACCGGGATCGGCGCAGTCCTCCACACCGCAAAGGTAGAGCCCGGGGCCTCGGTGGCGGTTTTTGGATTGGGGGGGATTGGGCTTTCGGTGGTTCAAGGTGCGGTTATGGCCGGAGCGGAGCGAATCATCGCCGTGGATCTCAATCCCGACAAATTTCCCATGGCCGAGCAATTTGGAGCGACCGACTGCATCAATCCTCGGGATGTCTCCGACGTCGAAGAAGCCATCATCGATATGACGGACGGCGGCGTCGACTACTCGTTCGAATGCGTGGGCAATACGGATCTGATGGCAACCGCGCTGCGCTGTACACACAAGGGCTGGGGGGAGTCGATCATCATCGGTGTTGCGGGTGCGGGCAAGGAAATTCATGCGCGACCGTTTCTACTCGTAACTGGGCGCAGTTGGCGGGGCACCGCGTTTGGCGGAACCAAGGGTCGTACGCAGTTGCCACAATTCGTCGATCGCTACCTGGCTGGCCGTATTCACATTGACGAAATGATAGGTGCCGTGATGCCGCTGGAAGAGATCAACACCGCCTTCGATCTGATGCACCGCGGTGAGGTGATCCGCAGCGTCATTCAATTTTGATCCGCGCGTTCAGGTCGAGTTGCGGTGGCCTGTTGGCCAACCACCCGAGAAGCGCGCACACAGAATCTACATTGGGCAACATTCGGGTCGCCGCCGTGAGTGAATCCGCCGGGCCGACACGGAAGGTATAGGCCAGGCCGCTGAGCAGGCGAAAAGCGTCCTCATCGGTTTGATCATCGCCGACGTAGATCACCCGGACCTGCTCCGACCACGAGGGTCCGTAGAGGGACCGGAGGATGTGTAGCGCGGCCCGACCTTTGTCCCAGCCGATGGGAGGACGCGCCTCGATCGAGCAATGCGCGGCGCGCGCCTGGAACCCCGCGGCAATGATGATGTCGTGGGCGCGGCTGGCGAGTTCGGGCCAGCGACCTTCCGAAACTCCGCGATAGTGGTAGGTGAGGGTGGCCCCTTTGGCCTCGGTCCAGGCACCGTCCAGGTGAACTTCCTCGAGGGCTTTCGTCAATTCGAGAGTTCGATCCTGGTAGTGGATGAGGTCTTCATGGGTAAAGCGGTCGATTTGCGGACCGGTGATTTCGAGCCCGTGATTTGCGGCGTAGGTGAGTTCGCCCATGTCGACAATTTGTTTCACGTCGTCGAGACCGCGACCGCTAATGATGGCCACATCCGTATCGGGTCGTTCCGCGCACCGCGCAAGCACTATACGCATGCTCTCGGTCATGATGGCATCGGATGGGTGACTCTGAATCTCGGAGAGGGTTCCATCGTAGTCGAGGAAGAGCGCAAGCCTTGGGCGATTGAGTGCGGTGCCCAACCACAACTGGAAATCCTCACCAGAAATGGGAGACAGCTGGGTTTGCCGACGAGCCGCCGCATCGAGAAAACTGTCGACCCAGCTCGATATGTCATCTCGCGCCTCTCGCTTGCGCAGTGCCGCTATTCGGGAGCTTCGCTCGTGTTCGTCCATCGTGATCGCGCGATGAATCGCCTCTGCGGTTTCGTCAATGTTGTATGGATTGACGAGCAGGGCTTCGCGCATGGTCTCGGCGGCACCGGCCATGCGTGAAAGGATCAATACGCCCGGGTCCCCCACTTGCGACGCCACAAATTCTTTGGCGACCAGATTCATTCCGTCGCGCAGGGGAGTCACGAGTGCAACGTCCGCGTCGCGATACAGCGAAGCGAGTTCTTGGTTGTTGATGGAGCGGAACAGATATCGAATGGGCGACCAACGCGACGTGGCAAAGCGACCGTTGACCCGCCCCACGAGTTCGTCGATCTCGCGCTTCAACTCCCGGTATTCAGCGACTTGCGAGCGACTCGGAACCGCGAGCTGAAGTAGCGTAATGGTTCCGCGATGCTCGGGATGAAGTTCCAGCAGGCGTTCGAAGGAGCGTATTCTTTCTGGGATGCCCTTGGTGTAATCCAGTCGATCGAGGCCCAGGACCATTCGTTCGCCATCGGGTCTGGACCTGGGGGCGGCGTTTTTGGCACGCCGCTCGAAATCGTCGAAAGCGATTCCGATCGGGAAGACACCAACCTGAACCGTGCGCTTGCCGTGTTCGACAATCATTGCCTTTCGATCGACGCGGCTGCCGAGCCGTTTTTCTACACAGTCGAGGAAGTTGTCCGCGTAGCCCTTGACGTGAAACCCGACCAGGTCGCAGGCGAGCAAGCCGCGCAACAGTTCCCGGTCCCACGGCAACAATCGAAAGATGTCGTAGGGGGGGAAGGGGACCTGATGAAAGAAGGCCAGGCGCACCCGGGGCAATCTCTGACGCACGAATTCGGGCGCCAACATCAAGTGATAGTCGTGGATCCAGATGAGATCATCCCCCGACACTGCCGTTACCGCAGCATCCGCGAAACGCTCGTTGACTTCCCAATAGACTTTGAAGTCCAGGCGATCGAACCTCGTCCGTGCGGGCAAGGAGTGCATCAGGGGCCATAGGGTGCGGTTCGAGAAGCCATGCACGTAGTGAGTGACCTCACGCTCGTCGAGGTACAGCGCCTTGATCTCGTAGGACTCGTCCTGCAGCGGAAGCACTTCGTGCGGATTGAGGTCGATTCCCGGCCAACCCACCCAGGTTCCACCGCGGTCGCGGAGCACCGGCCCAAGCGCCGAAACCAGGCCCCCCGACGATGCACTGCGGTCGAGACCCCCGGCAGTACGCGTAATGGTGAAGGGCAGTCGGTTGCTGACCACCACGACCGCGGCCTCTCGAGAGGGCTTCGTCGATTGCAAGCTGGACGGGCCGGAGACGAGCGCGACTGGTCCTGTGCTTTGTGCGCCGGGTCCCACGGCGAACTCCTCTGATCTCGGGGTCGGCAAGGGGGTCGCTCCCGACGGATCGTGAATTCGCTCGGGAAGCAACTCGCGACTCGACAACGTACCCAATCGCGAAGAATTCGGACTGGAGTCTTCACTCCCCAAACCGTTGCGGTGATCGCGGTATCTGATCTTGCATGAGCACTGCATGCTGCAGTGTCTCGATCCATGGAATTGACGAAATTTCGTCTCGCAAGGCCAGAAGATTCAACAGGGGGCGGAACGCAAGCGACGTGCAAGCCACGTGCACATGACGTGCAACCGATACGCGCCGCGCTAGCAGTAGATGCGCAACTAAAGCTAAGGATCGTGTGTGAGAAGTACGAAGAATCCCCCAACTGAGGACTTTTAGATGATTTTGTTCTCGAACGCTGCAGAGGGGCTGCAGGGTGGATCGAATGCAACAGCTGTCTCTCCGAATCGATGTGAGGGCGCTATTCTCGGGCTCCTTTTTCTGTCTGCAATCGAGCGATTGATGCTCGTGGCCGGCACAGAAATGTCATCGCTTAGGGGTTCGGACTTCAGTTGCTGAATTGGTTAATGGGTTTAAATGTTGTGCTTGGTGTGCTCGCGTATCGCGATCTGCTGACTTTCCGTCCGTATCTGAACTCAGATGAGACACTCACGATTCCGTCGGGAGAAGCGGTCCTGTTTGCCTCGTCTGAAACGGCCCCTCTGATGATCGCATTGCTCAGTCTCTGGCTCCTGTATCACCGCAGGGTTGAGTTTTTCGCGCTTCCCCGCCGCACTGGACCGGTCTGGCTCGCAGCGATCGCGTTCACCGTTGGCGGCGCGATTTTTGCCTGGGCGGTGTACACCAGAGCTCACGACCTCCAGGCCCTTTCGCTGATCGCCAACCTGGTCGGATGTGCGCTCTTGTGGCGCGGGTTTCCGGCGCTGCGAATTGCAGCGGTTCCCCTCTTGCTCCTGTTGTTTACGATGCCCCCGCCCGCCCCGCTGGTGGCGAGCTGGATCTGGAGTTTTCAACTCGCCACGGCGGTCCTCGCGGGTTGGTTGCTCTATCTGATCGAGGTTCCCGCGGTGGTTTCCGCTGATGTAATCCAACTGACCGGAGACACCTACCAGGTAATTGAAAGTTGCAGCGGCCTCCGCTCGACCCTGAGCCTGATGATCTTTTCGATCCTCATGTCCAATCTGTTCGATCGCAGCCGCTGGCACGCTGTCGGGCTGTTGCTCGCATCGATTCCGATCGCATTTGCGATGAACGGCCTGCGGGTATTGACGCTGATCCTCAACCCAGCCTCGAAGATTCACACGGTTCACGTAGCCCAGGGACTTGTCGTGCTGATGTGTGGGCTGGTCCTGCTGTATGGAGTAGATGGCCTGCTGGCACGACTCTTCCCGGTACGGCAACAGCCTCGTGTCGCTGTTGGCGCTGCGAATGATAGAGATGAACACGCCGGGATTTCGCCGCTCCATCGCGCGGTGGGAGTCCTGTGTCTGCTGCTGCTGCTGCTCGGGACGCTGAACTACATGCCCAGATGGCGGTTCCGTAGCGCGGCTGGGCCACAAGTTGAACTGGCCTTCGAGCAAGTGATGACGGGTTGGGAGTCACAAAAACTCGAGACGCTGGAAAGCAGCTTTTCGACGGCTTCGTTTCGATACTTCCATAGAATGCGGTACGCGCGGCCCGATGCACGTGAGCAATCCGCGCTGCCGCAACAGGTGGCGGCTGACCCCCCGGTCGATGTGTTCGTGGGAATCGGCGAGCATCTGAATCGATTCCGTTCGCCGCTTTCGCCGAAGAACGCGTTCCCCGGCCGGGGTTGGGTAACCGAAGACCTGGGCGAGGTTCATCTCGACGGTAGCGACGCTGCGATCACGTGGAAGTTGCTTCGGTCCGGAACCCACCGCCTGATTGCGTATCAATGGTACGAGGAGGATCGCGGATTACTCGTGGAGGGGGTGCGAAGCTTTTTCGCCCTCGACCGAAGCCTGCTTTCGCGAGAGCTCCCGGTGATCGCGATTCGAATCGCAACGCAAGTCGATTCGACGGAGCCCGCCGACATCAGACAAGCGCATCAAAGACTCACAGCATTTCACAGCCGAGTTGCCGTCGCCGTGCAGTCCGTGAAGGATCGCTTGAGAGGGTCCGGAGACACCGAAGTCTCGGGGACTCCAAAGTTCCCTTTGTGGGAAAGTTATTTCCTAATCGACACCGAGTCTGAAAAAAAATTCATAAGTAAAAACAAGGACTTAAGTATAAATAGGACAGTGGCATGAGCTTTGCACTATTCAGTGACAGATTCACAAGTACCCTCCGGGGAAGATGTGGCGGATTGCCGTCACTTTGAAACGCGCTTGGGAATTCGAACGAAAGATAGAAAGTATTAAAAGTTAAAAGAAAGAAAGCATCAAGGAAGTCGAGATCGAGTTGGGTGACAAAAGCCGCCAATAGCTGTACGAACACATGCTGATAAATTGGATACTGGTCGGCCGGAAAGATTCGCCTCGCAGAACTGAAGGATAGATTGAAAGAATAACAACAGCTTTACCGAATGAACCGAAGCTCGAGTCGAGTGTGGTTCAACTGGGGATAGTTCAGGACCAGCAAGACGAATTTAACGGCGTTAGACGATCCAATGCAGGGTCTAAACACGAGTAGGAGCTCACTCAGCTTAGTAGAGGCGGTAGCGGAGAATGTAGCTGAAGCCGGAAATTGCTTTACTATTTCACCAGGATAGGGTCTATTGAGCAGATCGAGTTACTGTCGAAATTGAAAACGAAGGAGAGCTAACGAAATGCAACTACGAGCGATTATCGCACTTTCGAGCGTCGCACTGCTGACACTGATGTTCGCGCTCGTCTCAGGCGCAGGCCCGACGACCGGCTGCGCGTCGGACCCGGACGGCGACGGAATCTGTGACTCACTAGGTTTGGACAACTGCACCGCAGTCGCCAATCCGGGACAGCGAGACGATGACGAAGACGGTTACGGCAACGTCTGTGATTCGGATGTAAATCAAGACTGCATCGTGGGTGGTCCTGATCTGGGCGCGACATTTGCCAGGTCATTCTCCGCTGCACCGTGGTCACCCAAATCAGACGGTGCCTATGACGTCAATGAAGACGGCGTCGTCGGTGGTCCGGACCTGGGCAAGATTTTTGCCGACTCGTTTTTGTTGCCCGGCCCCACGAGTCGAGCCTGTGCTGACTGCAACGCAGCGGTGGGTACTGGAGTTTGCCCTTAAGGTTGATAGTGTGACCGCAAGGGAGTGATTTAATGAAGTGGGTCCTCGGCTCCGGTCGAGGACAATCCACCTGATCGAAAAAAGCGGCTAGTTCCGTAGCACGGATCCTGCTCAGGCAGATCGGCACAGAACTGAAGCGGTAAACAGCGCAACAAGCCAAGACCTGAAATTGAAATTGAAATTGAATCCAATCTGGGAAGATAATGATTAGAACAGGAGTTCAACTAGCAATGAACAAAGCACTCGCTCTGAGCGCCTTCGCGCTCATCATGGCGCTGCCGCTGGTCAGTTCAGCTGTGTCGATTGAGAATACCTTTCTTACGTCGACGACCGGTACCAACGCCATTCTCGTAGGCGACACGATTCAGTTCGAAGTCGTCCTTTTCATCGACAGCGGTTTTGATGTCGACACGCTCCTCTTTACACTCAGTGGTGACCGCGATGCCGCACCCTCCTCCACGCAGGGATCGGGTTGGGCCGGCGTCGACAACTTGGTGTCCGGCTGGAGCTGGAATTATACCGCCAGCGGTGGCAGGGTAAAATTTGGGACGAACGGTCGTGTCGCTCCCCTCCCCGCACCCGCTCCGACCCCAGATCTAGTTACAGGCCCGTACGGGTTCTTCGGCATCCTCAAGGTGGGTGACGGCGTCCCATCGATGGTCGGTACCGTTACGATCACGGCTAATACTCTCGGCAGCTATTCGGGTGGCGCTTACCTCCATCCCGGCGTTGGCACGATCGAAGCATTCGGGACGGCCTACGACGTTACGATCACTGGTGGTGCCTTCGACGTGGTTCCGGAGCCCGGAACGGCATTGCTCATGATGCTCGGTCTCGGTGGACTCGGCATAATGGGTCGCTCCAACCGCAAGTAGTAAGTAGATCGGTTCTTTTCGATCTATCGAGTTTGAGGCGCCCCGGGTGTAACAACCCGGGGCGTTCTCCTTTCTACCTACCATCAGCAATCGCTGGTTGAACAGCTGCGCAGGGCTCGATTGTGGGTTCGAGAACTCGGCAGGTAGCAGGGTGGATCTTGTGCTACTAGAGTAGCTGAGCCCAGCCAAGTAGAGACCCCAAAACCATGCCGACGACACCTGCCACTACGCCCAGCACTACACCCAGCACCACACCCCAGACCTCGACGATTTCATGCTCCCGCCGTTCGAGCGGGCGGTATTTGCCCACTGCTCTTTGGCTGGTCGCCCTGGCAATCCTTGTCGCCGCATGTGGTCCGGAGAGCGACGGATCACACAAGAGCCAAGAAACTGCTGCTGACCCCACGAACACCACCAGCACCACCACCACCGCGACGCCTGTAGTCCCGGGCGCTCCCACCCCGGGCGTGCAGAGAAAGCCGCCGCTCAAAGCGCTTGTCGCAGTCCTGACTGAGCCCGAGTACGAACCTGAACTCCAGGTTTGGACGGCGAAACACATGGCGAGTATTTATCCGACGGAGGCCGCCGAAATGCTGGCGACGACTCTCAAGTCAGCGGATCCGAAGGTTGTGATCGCTCTGATCGAGGGTCTGACGCTGGATCCGGACGGCCGAGTACGCGCCGCTCTCGAGTCCATCGAAGGTCACCCGGACAACAAGGTGGCCATGGCCGCCCGCGAGAAACTGAGCGCGTCAAACTGAGTCTCGGGCCAGGGGGGCCCTTCACTCTGGGGCCAGGACACTGCCGCTAGGTTCCGGTGCTCAAGAGGCTGATCATCTCGGCATTGCCCGCCAGTTCCGCGATCGCGAGGGGCGTCATCCCGTCCAGATTCAAAACACTGACCTTCGCTCCCGCCCCGAGCAAGAGTTTGACCATGGAGGGTCCCGACTCCACGGCCCGGTGAAGTGCGGTAAAGCCGTTTCTTTGGTTGACCGTATTTACGTCTACACCGGCTTCGAGTAGCAGCTTCACAATCTCCTCGTTGCGAAGCGCTGCAGCAAAAATGATTGGCGCCGCTGTTTTCTCAGTTCCGTCGACCTTCGCCC
This sequence comes from Myxococcales bacterium, assembly GCA_022563535.1. Taxonomy (NCBI): domain Bacteria; kingdom Pseudomonadati; phylum Myxococcota; class Myxococcia; order Myxococcales; species Myxococcales bacterium. The sequence goes on along the minus strand of JADFNE010000079.1, from coordinate 270 downwards.
CATGCTCGATCAGCAGACGCACCGCCGCCGGACTCCTTTTCTGCACGGCAATGAAGAGCGCACCGCCACCGCGAGGCAATTGCTCGTTTACGTCTGCGCCCAGCTGCAGCAGGTGCTTGGCCATCTCGATCTGTTTCTTGTTGACGGCAATCATTAGAAGACTCAAGCCTCCGTCGTCCCGGGCGCTGGCGTCGGCGCCGTATTCGAGCAAAAGATCCAGAGCCTCGATTGCACCGATCTGCACAGCCAACGAAATAGGAGTGAAACCCT